>CALLYL010000164.1 GCA_937859535.1 uncultured Myxococcales bacterium | reverse complement strand
GCGCAACGGCACCGCAATCCCCGGCGCCACTTCCTCCACACTCAACCTCGGCGGCGCCACCCTCGCGCTTGGCCGCTGCATGTCCCGCTTCGGCAGCGTTGGCGGCGACCAATCCAAAAAGGAGGGTCAGGACCGCGCCACGCAGTGTAACTGGATGTCGACTCATGAACAGCCAGGCTCCCTGAGGACTTTCTTTTCGCGGGCCCGTAGCTCTAGCGTCATCGAGGAACCACCCTTGATTTGGAATTCGTGAGTTCCCGGACCGAGCCAGCGCTCCTCGGGAACGCAGCGGCCCTTCTTGTTGTGGAAGATCGTGACCAGCGCCAGCTTGTTTTGGACCCGCGCAATCGCTCCGCTGACTTCCTTGCGCTGCGACTTGCTGAGGCTGCGTAGCGACTTGAGCTTCTGGTATTCACTCATCGCCTGCTCGAAACGGGCGTCACCTTCCAAGCTGCGCCCCAAGTAGAAGCCCAGCTCCCAGGCAAACTTCGCGCACGCCGCCGGGGCTTCGCGAGCACACAGCGCATTGGCCTGCGACAACCGAGACCGCGCCCGATCGTAGCTACCGTCTTTGAACGCACTGGCTCCGGCACGCACCAGCTTTTCGATCGCCTCTTGGCTTTGCGTTTTGTCTTCCGCCTGCACCGGCACCTGCTCCGGTTTGACCGGCGCTACTGGTGCAGTCACAGGTGCCGAAGCGACCGCCGGATCTGGTTTGTCAGGTTTGGCCACTTTCGCAGCCTCAGCAGCTTTTTCGGCGGCAGCTTTCTGCTGCTGATAAACCGCCGTCGCCTTGGAGCGCACCTCGGGATCGCGATCCCGCATCAGCGTCCGCAATAGAGGCCGAGCATCCCCTTCGGGAAGCCGCGCACTCTCGGCCACGGCGACCAAGCGCACCTGTTTGTCGGCATCCCGCGCTGCCTTCTCGATCACCAGCGCCGCAGTCGTCGCATCTTGCGCTGCCGCCGCCTGTACCGCCGCCGCCCGCACCGCCGGCTCGCTGCTGTCGAGGAGTGCTTTGGCGTTCTCTGGGGCCTCCGCCGCGACATTGAGCCGACGCAAAAGTGCATAGGCCAAGATCCCCTCGGGCGAGTCGGGCTTTTCGCTCAGCATCCGTTGCAGCTCTGGAATCGCCCGCTTGTCGTTGAGTTCGGCCAGTCGGCGCGCCGCCAGGAAGCGATTGCTCTGCTCGCCATCCTCCAACGCCGCCGTCAACGTCGCCGAGTCGCGATCGAGTGCATCGATCACCTGACGACGCACCTCGGTGTCGCCACCCCGCAGCGCGGTCAGCACTTCGCCTCGCTGGCTTTCATCGCCCAGCTTGAGCAGTGTCGTCCTCGCCAGCGTCTGCTCCCGTCCCGCTGGACCCGCGACGATCTGCCCGAGCCAGCCCTTCACATCACGTAAGACATCTTGCTGGCCTTGGCCGATCAAACGACGACCGGCTTCACCCAAGGCGCGAATGACGTCCTCTCGGACCGCCTGCTCTTTGTCTTCTAGGCCGCTACGCAACGCCACGAGAGCCGAGCGATCCCGCACCCGCGAAAGGGCACGAGCCGCCCCCCGTCGGGTTGCCACATCGGTACTGTCCCGCAGCGCCCGAGCCAGCGTCCCGACCTGTTTGGACGAACCGATCTCACCGAGGATCGCCAGCGCTTCCTCGGCCAGTAGCCCACCGCCGCCCTGCAAGGCACTCTCGGCCAGGCTGATGTCCTGCATCGCCAAGACTTGCGGATCGGCCCCGGTCATCCGAATGATCGCGGTTGCTGCGGACTGCTGGAGCTGCGGCTCTGTCGGCAGAAGCCGCGCCTTGAGCAGCTCGATATCGGGCCGCTGACCGCTATAGCCCAGCCCAGTCACCGCCAGCGACTGCATACTCGCCGTCGCCGCAGGCGCATTGAGGACGCCGCGAAACTGCTCGGGATCGACCGTCTCTTCAAGCTGCGCCAGCAGCACCGCCGACTTCAGACCATCGAGTCCCGACTTCTTGCTCTGCTCACGCAGGAACTGCTTCCCAGACGGCTCACTCAGCTTGGCCAGCGACATTGCGACCTGCCGCTGGGCATCGACGTTGCTGCTCCCGCCAAGCCGCACCCGCAGCCGCTCGCGTGCGCTCAACTCGCCCGCTCGTGCAAGCTGCGGCAACACCTCAAGCTGACCGGCATCCGACACCAATCCCTGTGCCACCGCTTGCGCGAGCAGCTTCCGAGCATCAACGTCACCCGTCCCACACAGGTACAGCGCGGCCCGCAGCTTGGCTTGCTGGTCCCCTTTGCCAGCCATCGCCTTTTTCAGCGCCTGCCGTCCCCGTACATCGCCAAGCTGATCGAGCGCTTCCGCAGCAGCCACCTGGAGCAGCGGCGATCGACCGTCTTTGTCCGCCAAAAGCCCCGCCAGCGGAGTGGTCGCATCCCGTCGTCCAAGCTGTCCCAACATCTCGGCCGCTTTGATCTGAACCCGCGTCTCCGAGTCCGAAAGCAGCGGCAGCAGCACCGGTATCAGCGTCCCATCCCTCGTCTCGGCCAGTCCGCTGAGTGCCCCAGTGCGCAGCTCCACCGTCTGCGCCGCCAGGTCTTTCTTCAGTAGCTCGACGGCTTGCTGCCGCACTTCGAGTAGCCGCGTCGTGGCCGCCAAGCTCTCATCGTGAGCCGCCTGCTTCTGCCGCCGGTAGATCACATAGCCGGTCAGCGAGCCCACCCCTACCACCAGCAGTGTCCCCCACACCGTCGCCATCAGCGCCCACAGCGGCCAGCCCTTTTTGACCACCTGGATCTGAACTTGCGACTGCCGATTGCCGGGAGTGAGCTTGTCGATCTCCTCTTGCAGCGCCACCTCAAGGTCGCGCATCGATCGGTAGCGAGCCGCTGGCTCCTTGGCCAGCGTCTTCATCACCACCTTTTCGAGCGACTCCGAGAGCTGAATACTCGGCAGCCGCTGGCGCATCGGAGGCACCGGTGCCGAGGCATGCCCGAACATCACCGTCAGGAAGTTGCCATCATCAAACGGCACAATTCCCGTCAGCATTTCGTACATGATGCAGCCGAGCGCGTACTGATCCGTGCGTGGATCCAGCTCGAAGCCCTGCGTCTGCTCTGGCGACATGTACTGCGGAGTCCCAAGCACCATACCCGGCAACGTGTGCCGTTCCTTCATCGCCCGCTGCGCCTCGGCCCCGAGCTTTTCCGCCGACAGCGAGTTGAGATCGACCTTGACGGCGGTGCCACGATTGGTCGCGATCCCGAAGTCGACGATCTTCACAAAGTCCTTTTGCCCATCCTGCTCGACGAGAAAGATGTTGTCGGGCTTGAGGTCGCGGTGAACTCAAGCCCCGTCGGGGAACGACGTTTCTCTGTTCCCCAAACGTACTTTCACTCGATAGAGTGGGGAACGCGCCAAGCTGACTGCTAGGGCTTGGCACCGAATCGTCCGCCATGGTTGGCAGCGCTCGGTGCTACTTTTTTGCTGCTCGCTTGCGGTCTGCCTGCTCCTCTTGCTTCTCGTGTTCCGGCGTCTCCTCTTCGACTTCGACAACCTCGCCGGTCATCGCGTCGATCTGCACCTCCATGATCTTCTTCGCGTCTGTGATGATGTCGAAGGAGTACACCAGCTTGCCCTTCTCTGTTTCAAGCTCAGCGCTCTTGAGCTTGCCGGGCATCCGTTTGAGCGCGGTGGCCTTGGCATCGGCCATCGTGATCTTCGGCTTCGGTTTCGCAAGCGATGGTTGGGTCAAGGTCAGCGTGAGGAGCAGCGTCAGTGCAGTTCGCATGGGCACAGAGACTAGCACCGAAAAGAGAGAGCCTTGAACGGCTTCATGAAGTCTTCATCTTGGACGGGACAGAGTGGGCATCCGGCTCGCGCACGTAGCTCATCGCGAGCCGGAGCTAGAGCCGATGGCGCTCGGCAAGGTTCGCGGCGGCGTGCCTAAACAGCATCAACCACCGTCAAACCAGCAGCGCTGAGTAGATCAAGCCACACCGAGCGCATGATCGATAGCCTTATACGGTTTTGAGCCTTTCGACATTGCGACCAGCTACGGAAGCAAGCTCGGTTTTAGTGGCAAGCATACCAAGTACAGGCTCGACCGGTCAGATACGCTGATTTCGTCCTCACCTGTACGAGTAGCGTAAGGGGGAACATATGGCACGAGTGAGAAAGTTCAACGAACCAGGGGCCAAGGAAGATCGCATTCGCTGGAATAAGGCAGGCACGCGCAAGTGGCTGACCGTCTACACGGTCATGGAATACCACCCGAAGTCCGAAGCCAAAGCGAGCGAGCCAGAGAAGAAAGCTAAGGCCGCTAAGCCGAAGAAAGCGAAGGCCACCAAAGCCAAGTCTAAGGCCAAGCCGAAGAAAGCGAAGGCCACCAAGAGCAAGTCCAGCAAGGCCAAGTCCTAGCTTGGCCGGACAAGCGCAGCTACTCCCAGTCGGGCTTTTCGCCATCTCCATACGCCAGCCAGGCCCTTGGAACGCTGAGTGACCTTGCGAGCTTTTCGACGGTATCGCCTCGCGGCTGCGTCAGACCCTTCTCGATCTGATTGATCGTCGAAGTTCCGACACCGGCACTCTCGGCAAGCTGGGTCATGGTTAAGCCCCGCTTATCCCGAGCGGTCTTCAGTCGTAGGCCGACTGACAGTGCCGCCAGTCTCCCCGTCTCCAATTTCATGCGCAGGATCTAACATACATCGCGCACGCGAACTGAATTGCTTTAAAACGAAACAATTATAGGCGTCGTGTGGTGACACATCTGCGCCGATTCATCGTCAGTGTTGTCGAGTGATTACTTTCCGTATCGTTGCCGTCGGGAACGCTATTTCCTTGATATTTGCTTTTTAAAGCAATACGCTTTAAAGCAAATCAGTGGAGAACTGCGATGCGCAGCGACGAAAAACAGTCCTCAAAGAAGCCAAGAATCCACCTGGCGACCGTCGATGGCTCGACGGTTTGCCGTCGACAAGTGCCCGCCTCGCTAGTGGGTCAGTACACGGAGAGTCTCGTCACTACCGCTTCGCGTGTGCTGATAAGGCGTGCCGTCTACGTCAATTCAAAACTCGTAAAGCGCAATGAGCGTTGCTCTGTGTGCTTTCGCAGACACGAAAGGATACTGTAATGAGCAATTTACCTACAATGGAAATCTCGATCAAGCTACTGTTTACGCCTTGTGCGTCTGGCGTGCAGTATCAAATCACAAGCTCATGCTACACAAAGGTAAACGACGGAGAGGAAATCAAAGGCAAGTCCGGTCCGATTCGCGACTTCATGCACGCTGACGATGTCAAATCGTGTGTAAAAAGCGATATTGACATCTGGATAAGAGGCAACACGCATCACCTGTACTGTTGCGATGTATCCAATGGCCTACGTGTCTTTAACACGATGCTTCGACGAGTCACGAGAGGTGAGCGATGAACGCCATAAGTGAACTATACAGCGCACCACGTAGCAGCCTAAAGCGCAAGCTCTCACGCAAGAGAGCAGAGACGAAGGACGCGACGCAAGCCGACGAACCACAAGAGGCCCCGAAGGTGCTAGGGCCGTATGCGAATCAAGACAAATGGCGGATCGTCGTCAAGAGTGGCGACAAGCGCAAGTCTCTGGTATTCGATACAGTCCAGCAAGCAGAGACGGCCAAAGGTAACCTACTTGCCAGCTTCGACGATTCGGCAAAGCTGACTGTCGATGACTTGCTGACGCAGTTTGTCGAGCATAAGCGACAAAGAGGCTGCATTGATCGCTCCTTGCTCAATGCACGTTCCATCATCATGCGCGTACTGCCAAAACTAAACCGCTCCGCGCACATGTCGCCTGAAAAAGCAGAAGCCCTCTATTTAGATGCTACCAGTAAGTATGCTGTAGCCTCTCACGCAATGGGTTTACGCTTTGTAAAAGCCATGTATCGCTTTGCGGTCAAAAAGAATCTAGTAGAAAAGAACCCATTTGAGGAAGTTCAGTCAATCGGCAGAGCGAACAAAGGGAAGCTACAGCTTCGGACGGATGAGGCGAAGCGGCTAACGGACTTTCTCACAGAGCGTGCGGCGATTGGAGAGTGGCGAGCGCTTGCGCTGCTGACGCAGTTGTTTCTCGGCTTGCGCAGTAGCGAAGTGCTCAGGCTCAAAAAGCGCGATCTGGACTGCGACGCTAGCGTGATTGTGGTCGATGGAACCAAGACGAAGAACGCCAAGCGCCGTCTTGCGCTCGACGCGCCGATCGTGAAGGAGCTACTGCGCAAGCGTGCGGCAAGCATGAAGCCCGAAGCGCTGCTCTTTTCTCTCAATGGCTCGACAGTCCTTGCCGTGACGTGTCTACACAAGGCGCTGACCAAGTATTGCCAGCAAGCCGATCTGCCGATCGTCTGTCCCCACTCGCTGCGCGGTCTGCACTCCTCGCTTGCGGTACAGGCAGGGGCAAGCTCGAGCTACGTAGCGCGGGCGCTGGGGCATGGTTCCGATGAAGTCACCAAGCGTCACTACATCAGCCAAAGCGCGATGGATTCGGCGCGCTCTGCTCGCGTTTCCGAAGCCCTTGCGGGCAATCTGGACGGCTTGATCGCGACCCTCCTAGCGCTCTCCCCCGCGCAGCGTGATCAAGTCTGCTCCGCAATCGGCTATCGTCGCTGACCTACCTACCTTCCCCCGTTCCCAAGCCATTCCTCAGTTGAGTTCGCTATAAAATTTCCGTCGGTGAAATTGCGTTAAAAGTACGCGGTGGATGATTCCCTTGTCGTGGACGGCTTGTAGCCCGCGGGCGATCTGGACCGCAATCCGGCACGTCCGCAGGGCGTCCATCGGACCTTGGCTGATCACCTTGCTCAGCGTCGGCCCACGCAGAAACTCCATCGCCAGATAGGAGCGATCGTCGGGCAACACCCCAAAGTCAGACACCACGACGGTGTTCGGGTGCTGGACCTTGCCCGCAAGCTGCGCCTCTTGCAAAAAGCGGTACTGCGCATCTTGGTCCTGCGGCTTGAGCAGAACCTTGATCGCCACCTCGGCATCAAGCAAAACGTGGCGAGCCCGATACACGACCCCCATGCCACCAGCAGTCAGCCGCTCGAGGATATCGAAGCGACCACCGATCACCGTGCCAATCAGGTCATCGTTCGAGGACGCCACAGCTTCCGGAGCGCTCGGGGTCAGGCTCGGACTCGACACCGCCGCGACGTTGTCTTGGCTGCCGCATGAATGCCCATCCCCGCTTGGATACAGCTCACCGCAACGCTCACAGCGCTGAGCCTGAGCGGTGTTGTACAAGGTCATAGGCAAACCCCCGTTGACCCGGTACTCAGAATGCGCGATGCGTCGTCCCCCTGGCGACGCGACGTGCAGACAAACTTCATGATGCTAAGCCATTATTACACGAGCTTAGCGGTCCTTGGGGGCTGCTTCCGGTAGAATTTGGGGTCGTGGCGACTCAAGACTCACTCTCGCGCACTGCCCAACCAGATGAAGAGACGCTGGCTGCCAAGGAAAGCCTGTATCCGACGCTGCACATGGTGTTCAGCAAGTCACTCGGAATCATCGCCGCGAAGAACACCGTCGGCCCAGCGCTGCGGATGCGCGCACAGGGTCAGGTGCAATCTCCTTCTCAACCAACGCTGTGGCGGTTAGATACGGGTGTACTACACGTCGGACGAGGTGCGCCCCCAGATGAGGTCTGTCTCGTTGATGACTCGCAGGTGTCGCGGCTCCATGCCACGGTGACGATGCGCGCCGGCCAACAGCCGCTGTTACGCGACTTGGGCAGCTCGAACGGCTGTTTCGTAAACGGCGTACGCTGCGGTGAAGCCGAACTTCACGATGGGGATGTCTTACGTTTCGGCAGCTCACTGCTAGTGCTGCGCTACGAACCATGGCCTTGCCCGGACGCAAAGGTCGTATCGCTGATCGGACAGAGCGTGGCGATTCGCCGTCTGCGGCACGAGGTGGCGTTGTGGGCACCGGCGCTGTGCACGGTGCTGCTGCTCGGCGACAGTGGCACCGGCAAAGAAGTGACCGCTCGTGCGCTCCACGAGTTGTCGGGAGTACCGGGGCCACTGGTCGCCGTCAACTGCGCGGCCATCCCCGAGACCCTCGCCGAAAGTCAGCTATTTGGTCATGTCACCGGCGCGTTTACTGGGGCCAAAGCCCACCCCGGATATTTTCGTGCGGCCACCAGCGGCACGCTGTTTCTGGATGAAGTCGGTGAGCTGCCGGCTGCCTTGCAACCGAAGCTGCTGCGCGCTCTCGAAGAAGGCGTGATCACCCCGGTCGGTAGCGTGGAACCGCAGCCCTGCAAAGTCCGCGTGATCGCCGCCACCAACCGCAACCTGCCGGGTGAAGTGCGGGCGGGCAAGCTACGCGGCGATCTCTATGCTCGGCTGAGCGAGATTGTGATTCGTCTGCCTCCGCTGCGGGAAAGGCGGGAAGACATCTTGCTGCTGCTCTCCCACTTTCTCGGTGCGGGACCGCCGCTCCAGCCCGCGCTCGCCGAGGCCCTGCTGCGCTACGACTGGCCGTGGAATGTCCGCGAGTTGTCAAAAGTTGCCACGGAGCTGCGGGTCCGTGGTGCGAAGCTGCCGCAGCTTACCCTCGACCTCGTGGAAAGCCGCCTGCGACCTGAGCCAGCCTTGGAGCCGGTCGCCCATCGACCGAATGAACCCGTCCAGCCGTCTTCATCGCCGGGACCGACCGCCAAACCTCCGACCGAGCTGACACCTGTTGGTCGAGACGAGCTACTCGCCGCGCTCAAAACCCACGGTGGCCGAATTGCCCAGGTGGCCCGCGCTCTCGGACGATCACGGCAGCAGATCTATCGCTTGCTAGAACAGCACGGTCTTTCACCAAACAACTTTCGCGACGACAATCTCGATCCCGAGTAGCAGAACTTGAAAGCCTCTCTCGCTTCGGGGAAAACCTCGCTTGCCGAAATCAAACTTGGGCAAACGGGGAGTTCGCGATGCGGGTGCTGGTGGTTGGTCCCGACTGGGAAGACGGTTCCGAGGTTGGCTGCATAAATGGCCTGCGCGCCATGGGCCACGAGGCCACGCTGTTCGATCCGCGCAAGTACATCGGGGTGCCAAGGCCGCTCCAGCGCTATCCGCTCGCCTATGCCGCCGCCGAGTTTGTGCTGCGCGGCACCGTGCGCGAGCCGTTTTACTTCGCCCAAAAGCCGCTCCTCGACCGTGCCCGCGAGCTGCGCGTCGACCTGGTGCTGGTCGTACAGCTCCTGTGGGTGCTGCCCGAGACCATCACCGAGCTGCGCTCCCGAGGCATCGTCTGCGCCGGCTGGTTCCCCGACGCCTTCACCAGCTTTGGCCGTGGAACCTTTTTGCTCGCACCGTGGAACGGTCTGTTTTTTCAGGATCGCTTCATGGTGCAGCGCCTGCGCCACAGCCTGTCCGCCGACTTCATCCACCACCTGCCCGAGTGCATGGACCGCGTCTACCACCGCCCGATCGCACTCACCGAGCAAGACCGCCGCACCTACGGGGCCGATGTCGCGACCTTTGGCAACTACTACCCGTACCGAGCCAAGCTGATTGAGCCACTCCTTGAGGGTGGCATCGACGTCAAGCTGTGGGGTGCGCGACCGCCGAGCTGGCTGCATCACAAGGTGCACAACTTCTGGGCCGGCAAAGTCGTCCAGGGCGACGAAAAGTGCAAAGCGATGCTCGCCGCCAAGATCGCGCTCAACACCAACCACTACGCCGGGATTGGCGACGTCAACAAGCGCACCTTCGAGCTGGGCGGCATGGGGGCCTTTCAGCTCACCGACAACCGCCCGGCCCTAAACGAATACTTCGAGGTCGGCAAAGAGGTCGTCACGTTCGATGGACGGGCTGACCTCCGCGAAAAAGTGCAGTACTACCTGGCCCGACCCGAAGAACGGCAGCAGATCGCAAAAGCAGCGGCCAAGCGGGCCCTGCGCGATCACACCTTCGAAAAGCGACTCGAGGTACTGCTCCGCACGGTTTCACTCGAACCGTACCCGGCTTCGCCTTCTCGCTCACCCCGAGAAGGCTGAGCCAGCCAGACCCATCAACCACTAGGAGACCCATCTATGCGCAGCAAATTCTTTGCGAAACTGCTACTCGGCGTACTGCCACTCATCGGCTTGGCGTCGGGGTGCTCACCCTATCAAGGTTCGGCGACGGCCTATCTGACCTGGCATGTCGTCGACGCTCGCGAGCCCGACCCGCTGACGGCACCATCGCTGGAGTGCGCGCTCAAGAACGTACAGTATGTGCGGGTTCAGCTCGCGAACAGCACGCTGTTTGACTTCCCGTGCAGCGCCTATAGCGGTGAAACCACGAGCTTCACGTCCGGAACCTACACCGTCGATGTGCTGGCGCTCAGCCCCACCGGGGCCGCGCAGGCCGCCCAGCGGATTTCGGTCGACATGTTCGGACGAACCAACCTCGGCCACTTTATCTTTCAGGTACGCTGACCGCTTAGCTCTTTGCCATGTCGGCGAAGGCGCTGGCCAGACCATCGTGGAGGGCGGAAATGTCGGCCTCGCGCCACTCGCTGCGGGGCACGCGCACGAAGGTGGTCTTGTCGACGCGGTTGTCGAGCCGAGCCACCGGCAGGTAATAGGACCGCGACTCGTATCGGCCATCGTGCTCGATGATCCGATCGACCCGAACGGTACCGGGACGATCGCTCTGCCCGATCAGATACGCCATGTCGTCGGTGCCGTACTGGCCCAGCATGACCTCCATCGGCACGCAGTGGTGCAGGATCGAGCCTTGGGCGTTCGGTTGACCCCGGGCAATGTTCTTGCGACGACTCTCGGCGGGATCGACCCAGATGTAGAGCACGCTGGCGCGCTCCAGGATCGTTGGGGACAACACCTCAAAAGCGGTGCCGTAGCCGTGTGGCGGGCACAGCGGGAAGGCCGCGCCGTTTGGTCCCCCACGAGCGGCTTCGATCACAATGGTCTTGCCGGTGCGATCCTGGCTGACGGTGCGGTTGAGCAGCTCCAGCTCGCGACGGGCCTCGGCCTCGATACAGGCGGCGACCTGCTTGCGAATGCGGTGCGGGACATCGCCCATCACCTCGGGCAGACCAAACTTTTTGTGCGCCGCGTCCAGCCGGTCAAACAACAGCTCGGCGGCATTCGCGGTCGGGTACGGCTTCTGCGCCAGCAGGTGCGCGTAGTCCTCGTTGAGCAGCTCGATCAGCACCGCCCAGGTCCAGCTATCGCGAAACGGTCGATTGGGACCGTGATAGTAGACATCGTGCCAGCCGTGGGCGCGCAGCTCGTCGTCGATGCAGTGCATCAGGTGCACATACGGATAGTCGTCGAGCTGGAGCGTCGGTCCCATGCCGAAGTCGCGACGGCACTGCTCCTCGGTGAGGCTGGCCATATAGGTGCGAACTTCCGACTTTCCCGAGGCTGGTAGCGAAAACAAAAGGACGGTATCGAGCAGCTTCATCAGGGTACCTCCGTTGCGAAGGGCGGCACTCTACCACAGGGTAGGCACAGTGTAGGCAGCGCACCGGACCCACTCTCTCCAGAAGTTCGGCCGACGGACCGACGTTGCCAACCCCCTTGTGGCAAGGTCACAATCACAGACCATGCCGCGACTACGCCAGCACCACGGACCTCGTTTCGGAGAGCGAACCCTGCTCGGCTGGGCGGTCGCGCTGCTTGGCCTTGCCAGCACCTCCATGGTGCGGGCCGAACCGACTTCGCCGGACCCAGAGATCGCCGCCCGGGTGTCCAAGGTGGCGCGCCTTCGGGGCCAGTCCAACCTCTCCGAACGACGTCAAGTCTCCGCCGCTGCCCAAGCCATCTTGGCCCAGACCCCCGATACCATCCAGCCGCCGTTTGCGGTCATTCAGCGAGAGCTGGTCCGTCAGCAAGTCGTGGAGCCGATTCATCGGCAGATCCTTGCCGGCTTTGCCACCGCCGATCCCGGCTCGCTGCTCGAAGGGATCGACCCGGTTTTGCAGCAGGCGCTGGCCGATCGCAAGTGGCGCTGGTTTGGCGTGGCCACCCAGCCCATCCAGGGCGACCCCGAGCGCAGCCGACTCCTCATCTTGCTCGTCGAATCGGGGATCGATTTGGTCCCGCCGCCCGCCGCCACCGAGCCATCGCCCAAACCGATCCCTCTCCACGGCACGCTGCTACCGCCCTACGTTCGCCCGCAGGTGCTCGTCACCGACCCAGCGAAGCAGATCGCACCGCTGCCCATCGAGATACGCGGACGCGAGTTCCACGGTGAGGTCCGCTGCCAGGTGCGCGGGCTCTATCAGATCGAGGTGATCGGCGAGTCCAAGCAAGGTCCGCATGTCCTGGCCAACTTCATCTGGCCCTGTGCCACGGACTTGCCCTCTGTGCCGCAGCAGCTCGCCCAGCCTGTCCCCAAGATCCTGCGAACGATCCCTGAGTCCGAATCCGAGCTTGTGCGTCTGCTCAATGAAGACCGCAAGCGGGCCGGACTGCCGCCGCTCACCCTCGATGAACGGCTCACCAAGATCGCCCGCGCCCACTCCGAGGAAATGGCCAAAAAGCGCACCGTCTTTCATCACTCGCCGACCACCGGCACCCCGGAAGACCGCGTCCGCCGCGCCCATATCAAAAACTCGATGCTCGCCGAGAACTTGGCCCAAGCCGGTAGCGAGGACGAGGCCGAGCGGAGCCTCCTCGACAGCCCCGGCCATCGTCGCAACATCCTCGACCCGGCGCTGACCAAGGTGGGGATTGGCGTGGCCACCGTGCAGTCCGCACAGGGCAATCGGGTGCTCTACATCACCCAGCTCTTCTTAACGGAGTGATCGGCGGCGAGCCCCAAGCGCACGAGCCAGTCACTTGATCCAACCCCGCGCTCGATGCCCTTCATCGCGCAGCCGCCGCATTTCCCCAATCGAGGTCAGCTCCCCCGTCACCCGATCGATGTACAGCATCCCATCCAAGTGATCCAGCTCGTGCTGGGCGATCCGAGCATCCCAATCGGACAGCTCGACTTCCTGTGGTGGCCCACCGGACTCGGGCGTAAAACGCAGCCGCAGTTGCATCGCTCGATTCAGCTTGCCCCCCACCGCAGCCACCGATAGACACGCTTCGTAGTCGTCCACACCTGCCTCGGAACGCCACACCAGCTCGGGATTCAGATACGCCGTCACGACGATCGGCTGTCCCTGCGGCCTGGTGCCGTGCTTGATCAGGAACACCCGGCGCGACACCCCGATCTGCGGCGCGGCGATCCCGACCCCACCGGTCTTTGCCAGCGCCTCGCGTAGCCTCGCGAGCAGCCCCGCGACATCATCCCCGGCCTGCACCGGCTGCGCCTTCTGACGGAGCACACTGCTCGAATCGGGCTGCTCACGGTGCCACTGGACGATGATTCGCTGCGTCAGGGCCGCTTGCGCAACCTCCGCTGCTTGGCGCTCCGCTGCCGAGTGAGCACAGCCCGTCATCCACATAGCGAACAACACCACCGCAGGCCCGCGCATCGCAACTCCTCACATCAATCGGTCTGTAGCGACAGCTCGGTCAGGACGCCAAAGTGATCCGAGGGAAACACGCCGTCCTGCCCTTCGGCAAAGCACAGCCGTGAAGAGGTCACCGTCAGCCGCTCCACGGACCCGGCCCGACCGAGCAAGATGTAGTCGATGCGCTGATCAATGGCCGGATCGCGCAGCGGACAGAACGGATTGGCCGATGAAAAGGTCGCGCCCGGCCCGCTGCCTGCTTGGGCAAAGCCATCGACAAACGAAAGTCCGCCATCCGTGGGTCGCAAAAGCACGCCCAGCTCCGGACTATCCGGCGGCGCATTCAGATCGCCCACCACCAGCGGCGGCAAGATCGGAATGTGCGGGGGCACTCGACCCGGCAGTGCCGCCATCTCGGCCACCACGAACTGGCGAATGTGCTCAAGCTGCGCGGCGCGACTGTCGGCAAGCTGCGGCTCCCACGACAGGTGCGTCACGAGCAAAGGCAAAAGCCCGGTCTTGACCGATAGCAGTAGATACAGCGCCGAGCGGGTCTCGATCTCGGGGGGGGTGGGTAGCCTGAGCACGCGCTGTTCACGAAGCGGCGCACGGATCAGCGCAGCATTGCCAAACTCTGCGGGAAACGGCTTCTCGATCGCACAGGCTTTGCCAAAGCAGACCCGATACGGCAACCCTTCCGAAATCTCATCGGCTTGCGAGGTGCCTGGTCCCAGGGGCCGCAGCACTTCTTGCAGCGCCACCACATCCGGGTCGAGCCGTTGTAGTTCCTCGCGAATGAGCCGCCGCCGCACGGCCCACGGCGAGTGATTTCCCCAGATATTCAGCGTTACGACGCGCAGCACAGTCACCCCCTCATACTAACCGGGCTTGGCTGTGCGTGAAGTGCTTGGCAGTGACTCGGTGTGGGTTTGGGTCTTGCAGAATCCGCGCTGGTCGGGTTACTAGTGGACTATTCTACACGGTACTGGCGTCGTCGACGCCTCGTAGGCGGAAACAATTGCCAGTCACCAGTCCAAGAACCCAAGATCGGAGCCACGACCCTGAGACACGACAGCCGCCCTTCTCCCACCGAGCAGTATCGAGTCAACCACCGCATCCGCATTCCTCGCGTCCGCGTGATAGGTAGCGACGGCCAGCAGATCGGTATTCTGGAAACCCCAGATGCCCTTCGCCA
>CALLYL010000163.1 GCA_937859535.1 uncultured Myxococcales bacterium | reverse complement strand
CGACCAGCTCGCCGAGCGGCTGACGGAGCTTGGCGGCCAGCTCGTCGCGCTTGACTCCGATCGTCGCTAGCACGTTGTCGCCGATCTGCCCCGCGATCTCGGTGCGGCTCAGCCCGTCCTTGTGCTGAGCCAGCACCGAGACGATCGCCCCCTTGATCGAGTTCTTCTGGGCATCGGAAATCCGCGTCCGTTTTGCTGGTGCCGCAATCGGTGCCGACGACTCCGCACGCGGCCCGCCCGACAGGACCGACGCAAACTCGACGACGCTCATCCCGAGCACCGCGGCTTGCACTCGATGAGCCCCCGGCAGGGCTGCGACCAAGCTGGCCCCCCGCCCATTACCAACAGTGGCGGCTGGCTGCTATACCCCGTCCAGTCTCAGAGCCGCACGTTTCGACTGGGGCCCCGCTACCCTGCGAGTCTTTTTTGTCGTGTCGCAAGCGACCCGAAAAAAAGCTCGGCCAAATCGCTTGCAGCCCTTGGAACAGAATTGCGTCCCCCAACGCTCTGAACGACCAACCAGGTTTAGGCAATCGGGCGAGCACATTTACGAGTCGTCATCGGTGTCAGAATTTTCACCAGTTCACCAAGAAGTGTCAAGGTGCGCGCCGTTTGTGAGTCTATCGACTCATACAGTACGTATGTGGATGGTTGTGGGACAGGGGCCACATCGGCTGACGACAATGTATAGGCCAATTCCCAATGCGACGTTTCAATTGTTGCGACCGTGAGCGAGTGCGGCGATCGAAAGCAGCAGGCGTAGTCAGCAGGTGTAATCAGCAAGCCCAATCAGCAAGCCCAATCAGCAAGCCCAATCAGCAAGCGTTGATGAAATCAGTTCACAGAAGAGAACATGAATTGGCGTGTCTTTGGTTCTCAATTTTCTGTGTGCTTGCAAGTTTTGCGCCGCGACACTTTCCCTTCGTTTTTCGATACTTATTCAGTGTGAGCGAATGCCCACCGGAACTCACATTGGCTTTTTTCTGTCGTACACAGCAAGCGTACACAGCAAGCGTTTACAGCAAGCGTTTACAGCAAGCGTACACAGCAAGCGTTTACAGCAAGCGTTCACGGCAAGCGTTCACAGCAGGCATAATCAGCAGTCATAATCAGCAGCCGAACACAGAATGGACTTGTGTCATGTGCGCGTTGCACTGCTCCCATGCGACACGCCGACGATGTGGGTGTGGGTTTGTCCGCTTGCTATTGAGAGGCTAGCTTCAAAAGCAGGATTGGGAAGGCTGGAGCTAGCGAAGGTCGGCAGGAGGGCGGGGCGGGCCGGGAAGGCGATCGGTGTGACTACAATTGGCGATATGTGATGCCGACGGACAAGAAGGTCATGAGCGCGACGAGTCCGTCAGCGCTGAGTGTCTGCTTGCCACTCACGTGGCAGCATCAGACCAGACCTTCCTTTGCTTTGCGCTTGCCGAGGACAAAGCCGGAATGGATGTGGATCTTGCGTCCGCAGTGTTCGCACTGGACCGCCGAGCGGTCGCCCGCCCATGGCTTCGGGGCTTTGCGGACCAAGCGACCGCACTTGCACGCAATGCTCACGCTGGCGAACGTGCAGCGCTCGACGAAACCCAGCACTTGCCCGTGTGGGTCGAAGAACCGACCGCACAACTGGCAGAATTTGGTCCGCGTTGCCTTGGTGCGCGGGTATCCCTCGGTGGTGCAGTCGCCAAAGTCACTGGTGTTGCCACAGTAGCACTTCGGGGTGCTGAAGGTCCGCCAAGGTCGTTAGGAACCATGGCCGAGTCGTATGAAATAGCGTGGGGCAACACGAGAATCCGCTACTGTCGTAAGCAAATGAAGTGACCGGTGGTTGTAGCAAATGAAGTGACCGCTCTCGAAGAGGCTGGGGTAGTACGGAAAGATGACGAGCTACCCCGAAGCTGAGGTGGAGCGAGCGATGAGGGTGCAGGAGATCGTGATGAGGGTGTATGCGGGAAAGCTGAACTGGCTGCAGGCAGCGGAGATCTTGCATCTAAGCCCGAGGCAGATCAGACGGTGGAAGGTGCGGTACGAGGAGCTGGGGTACGACGGACTGCTCGACCTCCGACGGCGGACGCCGAGCCAGAGGCGAGTCGGGGTAGAGGAAATCCAGAAAGTGCTGAGGCTGTATCGAGCGGAGTACTTTGACTTCAACGTGAAGCACTTTCACGAGAAGCTGCAGAGCGAACACGGGGTGGTGCAGAGCTACAGTTGGGTCAAGAACACGTTGCAACAGGCGGGGCTTGTGACCAAGGACAAGCGGCGTGGAGCGCATCGAACTAGGAGGGAAAGGAGGCCTCTGCCCGGGATGATGATGCACCTGGACGGAAGCACTCACCAGTGGTTAGGAGAAGAGGCGGGGTACCAGGATCTGCTGGTCGTGCTCGACGACGCGACCAGCGAAGTGTACTCGGTCGAGATGGTGGAGCAGGAAGGAACAGAGAGCGTGATGGGAGTGCTCAAGGAGGTGGTGCAAGAGCACGGAATTTTCTGTTCGCTGTACACGGATCGAGCGAGTCACTTCGTGTACACGCCCAAGGCCGGAGGCGAGCCCGACCGAAGCGTCAAGACGCAGGTACAGAGAGCGCTGGATGAGCTGGGAATCGAGCTCATCGTGGCGTACAGCCCGCAGGCCAGAGGCCGCGGAGAGAGGCTGTGGCAGACCTGGCAGGGACGGCTGCCGCAGGAGCTCAGGAGGGCCGGAATCACGACGATGAGCGGAGCGAATCGGTATCTACAGGAGGTGTTCAAGCCGTGGCACAACCAGCACCTGATGGTGAAAGCCAAAGAGGAAGGGAGCGCCTTTGTGCCGGTGGTGGGACGGGACTTGGAGCGGATCTTTGCGCACGTAGATCAGCGGCAGGTGCAGAACGACAACACGGTGTCCTTCGAGGGAAAGAGACTGCAAATTCCGGGCTCCAAACAGCGATACACATACGCCAAGTGCCGGGTGCAGGTGTACCGGCATCTGAATCAGACGCTGAGCGTGTACCACGGGCCGCACTGCCTGGGGCGCTACAGCTCGGACGGACAGGAGCTGCGGTCGACAGCGGCAGCGATGCGGCGTGCGGCCTAAGGCTGTGGATAAGCCGCTCCCAGGGACAAGCCAGTCGGCTTGCCCCCAGGAGCTTGGACAACCTTGCAGGTTGCCCACTTACCCACAGCCTCGACGACGGGCTCAGATTTATTTCCCATTTCCTAAAACCAAAAGCGGACACACCACTTACTACAAACCACCGGACACTTTACTTACTGTTGACACACGAGAATCCGCTACACGCTCCATCGCAGCGCGCGGAAGAAGACGCTGTCTCTGCGTGTCGAGCCGGACGGTTCCGTGGTCGTCCTTGCGCCCGAAACAGTCCCAGAGTCACGCATCGCCGCCATCGTCCGCAAGAAAGCACCGTGGATCGTTGAACGACTGCGCCGCGTTGCTGACGTTCCGCCCGCACCGACCCCGCGCAAGTATGTAAGCGGTGAGAGTTTCCAATATCTGGGGCGGCAGTATCGCTTGAAGGTGCAGCGCGGCGAAGCAGAGGGAGTCCGCCTAAGCGCCGGATTCGTGATCATCACCGTGTCCCGCACCATCGCAGCGGCAGAGCGTCCCGCCCAGGTCCGTTCGCTGCTGGTCGATTGGTATCGCAGCCACGCCACCGAGCGTCTCCCTCTCAAAGTCAGCGAGCTGTCCGCTCGCATCGGAGTGACTCCGAAGACCGTCCTCATCCGCGAGCCTAAGCAGCGCTGGGGTTCGTGCGATGCAACCGGAGCACTCCGTCTCAACTGGCGAATCATCCAAGCTCCGCCCAAGCTCATCGACTACGTCATCGCCCACGAGCTGATTCACATCCCACACCCCAACCACAGCCCCACGTTCTGGTCGAACCTGGGAAGGGTAATGCCAGACTACGAACAGAGAAGAGAAACGCTGCGGAAAATCGGGGAGGGTTGGTTTGGTAGGATGCAGTGATCACCACCGAGCACCCTGGCTCCGCTTGGTGGCCTAGATCCGCACCGTGAGCATCTCTTCATCGAGTTCGACGAGAAACCGATAGAAGTACCGCTTGCCATAGTCAGGGATTCGCTCGATCCACTCGGCTATTGGTGAGCGTTGCAGTGACAAGCGGAGACTCTCGGCCCTATTCGCATGCCGCTTAAGATGGATGTTCACGACGCTCGGAGTACACTGCGGAAGTGCGATGATTCGAGCCTGGGGGGCAGCGCTTCGGACGGCCTGCGAGACGGCTGAGAGCTTCCAATTCGAGCGCGGCATGATAATGACGTTTGGCTTTAAGACCGCGAGGTCCGCCGACACAAAAGGGAGGGAAGGCCGCAGTTTTGTCACCTGTCCAGCGATGTCACGGTCAGTCGTTCCGTGGATCGAGAACTTGGAAAAATTCGCCACCGCCAATCGGTTCAGTAGCTCTCTCGGATCGGTGTATGTGACAGTGGGAGAACCGTATTTGGATAGGAAGTACTGCGCCAAGACAAGAAGATCACCATCGCTTGCCGGCTGAAGGTGAATGCATGGAAAGAACCGTGAGTCGTTTGATCGTCTTGAGTACGCTGCCCAGTGCCGATCACGCACGCGCTCATCCTTCATGAACGCTGGCTCGTCACTGGGGTCGCGGTCGTAGTGGGAGAGGTTCTCGGCACTCCCGTAGACGAGCACCCCGCCTTCGCGGTAGTTGGCTCCGACGAACGGGATGCTCGGCGGATAACGCCACGACCAATCGGGAGGAGTCAGCCCGATGCCGTGATACTGCTCCAGAAGCTTCGCAGCAAGTTCTCGTCCCATTTCCACCTTCCATATTGGGCGGCTTGAGCACGGGGAGTGAACTCGGAGCCGGACCGACGATCGCAGAGGGTATCCAGAGGGCAGACAGACACAGCCTGGCCAGCCAAAGTCAGTGTAACATGCCCATCGATTTGATGGGCATGAGGCCGTTCCAGCCCTTGGACCACGCCGCTCAACGCAATGCTGAGCGCGCACGTTCCGGAAAAAAGAGCAAGAGTTTTTCCGTTACAACGGGCGCGAGAGGTAGGCTTTGTACACAACGGAGCGAATGAATCATGTCACTCCCCAAGCGCGCATCGAAAAATGTCGCTCGGCCCAGTCTCCACGTGAGCGGAGCGAGTTTTCGACCATTTGTTCACATGGTGATGGGGGTTGCACCGACCGCCCAAGATCAGCGAGTCGTGCAGGAGCTATTGCGTCGTCGGCTGTTGCTCGTGACCACAATCCTTGCGGGGGGAATTTTCGCTGGACTGCTGGCGTCGCTCCTCAGTTCCGACGCTGGGGCTAGCGGAGGATTGCCATCGCTGCTCTCGCGCGGTGGAGGTGCCGTGATTTTGGCGGGGTTGTCCATTGGATTGTGGAAAAGGCCAGCGCTGCCCCTGGGAATCCTTCGCACCATCGAGCTTGTCTTGCTGGGAAGTCTGCTGATCCTGCTTGCGAGCACAACGTCACAGCAGTTGGTACTCTCAGATCCGCAAAGCCAGCCTGTTCCATCCGCCCTGTCGACGCTGCTTGGCGACAGACCATGGACAATCTTCGCTAACGGCGGAGTCTACATGAGCCAAGCGTATCAAGGGGTCGCTGGGTGGCTCATCTTGAACTTTGGCCTGGTGATGGTGAGCTATGGGATCTTCATTCCCAATACCTGGAAGCGCTGTCTTGCTGTGCTCATGGGAATCCTGCTTCTGGCAGATGTGTCGGTCGCACGCGCTTGTCAATCATCGGCGCTGCGCAGCCAGCTGATTCCGTTTGTCGGACTGATGACGTACTGGCTTGCGGTCTTCAGTGCTGTCGCTCTGTATGGGTGCCACAAGCTGACACTGCTCCGGAACGTGGAGCGAGAAGTCCGCGAGGTGGGTCAATACATGCTTGGAGAGAAGCTCGGGCGCGGAGGAATGGGAGAGGTGTTCTTGGCGCGACATCGCATGTTGCGGCGACCTTGTGCTGTGAAGCTCATTCGAGCAGATCACGCAGGAAGCAGCGCGGCGCTCGGACGATTTGAACGAGAGGTGCAGTCGATGGCGGCGCTTACACATCCGAACACCGTCGAGGTTTATGATTACGGTCGGACCGAAGACGGAACGCTCTACTACGCCATGGAGTATCTTCCGGGCCTATCGCTTGAGTCCTTGGTCAAAGCCCATGGACCCCTGCCACCGGGACGCTGTGTCTATCTGCTCCGCCAAGTCTGTCGTGCGCTGCGCGAAGCCCACATGGCGGGCCTGGTTCATCGCGACGTGAAGCCAGCAAATATTTCTGTTACAGAGCGAGGGGGTGAGCGGGATGTGATCAAGCTCCTCGATTTCGGGCTGGTGCGGATTCACGATGCGTTTCCTAAAGCGTCGCTTCAGTCGAGACGTAATCATCCCCCCGGAGTGGCGGAAAGCCAAGCAACAGAACCGAACGACGCCGAGCTGAATGAGACTCGAGCAGGCAGCGTTCTTGGAACCCCTGCATTCATGGCACCTGAGCAAATTGAAGGGGAGGCAGAGCCGCGCAGCGATCTCTACAGCCTCGGAGTGGTTGCCTACTACGTACTTACCGCCCGGACTCCCTTCGTTCGTGCCACACTCGCGGAACTATGCGATGCCCACCTGCGCGACGAGCCACCCAAGCCATCGAGCATTCGCGTGGACATCCCCGGCGATCTGGAAGCGGTGGTGCTGCGCTGTCTGGCCAAGCATCCCGCCGATCGCTTCAGTGAAGCCAGCGAGCTGGAATCTGCACTGGCACACTGTGAGTGCGCAGCGGGCTGGGATTCCACCCGTGCAGCCGATTGGTGGCGCTCCGTTTCACAAGCGGAGAGCAGCGACACCGATTCGAGCAGCCTCGCCTTCGACGCCACCCTTGCAGCCAAGTGACCAATGAGGAAGGTACCCCTCGCAAAAAATCCAACACCCGTCGCGCTGGCGTTTTTTCTGCGATGTGATAGTCGGAGGGCGGTCTGGATGGGGTGATCGGTGTTGGTTTGTCCCTCTCGACCAACGATGCCCGCTGCGGTACGCAAACCGTAAGGTGCACCAAGCAAAGCTGACATCAACCAGCCGGTGCATGTCCCGTCGGTGGGAACAGGGACAAATCGGGAGAGCCATAGGCTGTGACCCGCGGTCACGGCATGCAAAAATATGCAGTTGCTTTGAGTCCAAATTCGTCTACTGATACAGAGCTACTTCCTACCACCCCGCCCACCGAAACACTGCCGGACGATGAAATCCTGCTTGGTTCAAATATCAGCTGGTAAATACCAGACGCGCCGATTGTCGCCGCTTTCTGTCGAGCGCCCTCAATTGCCGTTGTCTTGGAGGTTACGACTCCATCTTTTGTCCAGTCGTATAGTATAGTTCCAATAATGACATATTTACATTTCGGAATCTCTCCTTCAAGTAACACATGAACGCTATCAATATCGCGAAGCGTTTCTGATTTGAGAAAACCAAGCCCCTCTTTAGATAGATTCTGATTTGGATAGAACGTTGCGGCTGATTGGGTTGCGCAGGACATTATTAATGTCGTTTGGGCCAGAATAAAGGCTAGCAAATATTTATTTACTGTTAATCGACTGCCTTTTGAATTCGCTGTCAATGTCATCGCTGTTCTCTCGCTTGCAGGAGATAGCCTGCGTGTTTGTGTGTCGATTGACAAAATTCTATTTCGGTATGTATCATGTTTCCTCATCGGCTACAAGGAGAGGTTAGAGGCTCCGTATCTGCCGTCGGTGACTGAGATGACACGGCTGATAGGATCACGTCCGTCGAGAAAGCGCTGGAAAATCCCCTGTCCCGAGAGAGGAGCCTGGGGAACGCTCGATCAGGTTCCTGCCGTCCCTTCCACTCCCAATCCGTAGCGTAGCTCAGCCTACACTTCCTAAGCCTTCGTCTGAGGCACTGGATCAGTGATGGCGATCGATTGAGGCGCGTCCAGCGCTTCACGGCGCAGATTGCCGACGATGATGCGCTCTACGATCGGCCTCAAACGTCGCGCCCAGGGGTCCGCCTACTTCTTCGCGACAAATTCGCACAACCGTGAGCAAAAATCGCGGATAATAATTTAGGAGGGCAGAAGACCAGCTCAGCCCAGGAGTAGCTCATGGGTGCCTTTTTCAACGACCGAAAGCAGGCCGCCGCGCCCTCGCCGTTCAGTCCGTCCCAGGCGACTGTGCCGCCGCGCACCGACGCTCAGTTCGCCGCCCAGTCTGCCACTTTGGCGCTTCCCGGCACCCTTGTTGGCTCGGGTACAACGGCAGCGCTGCAGGGCTTGTTCGGCACAATGTTCGGCGCGGGTCGGGCCAAGTCCGGCGACGAGCTGATGTGCAAGGCACCGACCCCGACCAAGTCCGGCGACGAGCTGATGTGCAAGGCACCGGTGAAGTCCGGCATGGATCTGATGTGCAAGGCGGAGGACAAGCCGAAGACCGGGCTCGGCAGCTATCAGGTCGTCCCCGATGATTTCGTCGGTCCGCTGCAGCCCAATCAGCTCCGGCAGTCGCAGTACGACGACCTCAAGAAGTACGATTTCGACCAGTTCAAGGTCGTCGGACCCGATTTCAAAGGCAAGCTGGACAAGGAGCAAATGACCCAGGAGCAGTTCGAGAAGCTGACCCAGGCATGGATCAACATCCAGGGCGGCACCGGTATGAAGATCACCGGCGATGTCAAGGAGCAAGAGACCTTCCGCCGGATGATGCGCGACAGCATGGGCGATTCCCCGACGATGCGCAACCTCATCAGCGACATCGGCAACGACACCGACAACAAGCATACGGTCGAAGCCAAGGTCGGTCGCAGTCAGCCCGGCGTCTTCGTTGACAGCTTCGCGAGCAACGAGATCGACCTGAACGACATCGAGCAGTTTCAGAAGGCACCGCGCCAAGGCCACGAGAACGAGGCGACCCAGGGTGAACAGCTCGCGCACTTCCTCAGCGAGCGGCGCGCTGCGCTGACCAGCGCCGATCCCAGCGACTTCGAGGCCGCACATCAAAAGGGCACCGATACCCACAATGCCTACCGCACCGAGCGCGGCCAATCCGAGGAGACGTCGGCCACCGGCTACCGGAAGAACGGCAAGGAATATGTCGTCTTCAAGTACAAGGACGGAACCCAGCACGAGATGGAGCTTGACAACAAGAACGACATATCGAGGATGATCCCGCCATAATCTCGAAGGTTGCGATGTCCCAGCGATTTATTGCAGTCGGTCCCTTGTTTGTGACCCTGTGGCTCCTGCTCGGAGCTTTGGCACCGTGCAGCGGTGGCAAATCGCCTGCGCGGCGCAACCATCAAAAAGGAAGAGTGATGCAAACGGCGCTTGATGACCGGACGATCGCAGTCCTGGCCAAGGCAGAGCTGGTTTTGATCGGCCAGATCGAAAAGGTCGAGGACTCACCCAGGCTGTGGAGTGGCCGCATCCTCGCGTTCCAGAGCGTGCATTATCTCGTCGAGCGGGTTCTCAAAAGCGAGCTTTTTGCAAAGACGCCCGGGCAGTCCGCAAAGATCAGCGTCCGCCACCTCCTGGTCCAGGGTGCCCGCACGGTCGATGCGGCGGAGCCACGCCTTGTGGCGGATCTGTTTCAGCCCGGACAGCGTCTGCTTCTGCTGCTCAAATCCGACGCCGACGGCCTGCGAACGCTCGATGCCGATCGGGCGGTGCTTTTAGCCGACGCAGAGACGGTGAAAGCCGTTGAGCGCTCGCTCGGTAACAAGTAGCCCTGGCGCGCCGCCTGCACCGACTGAAACGGATATGCCAGGCGTTGCTCGGGGTGGTGCTGCTGACCGGTGCGGTGCGCGCCGACAAGCTCAACGTCCGCGAAAAGTACGAGGAAAAGCTGATCGCCTCCGCCACAGCTCGTCACAAGCTGTCCCGGCTGGCCATCCAAACTATCAATGAGGTCGCGCCGCACGATCACATCACCGTTGTAGGTCATATCGAGCGAGGTCTCGGATGAAGGTCAAGCGCGTGATGGCCGAGTTTCCGATTTAAGCGACCCCGAAGGATGCCTTGCATAGCTCATCGACGGCATCGATTTCTGGGGGAAGCTCGATGCGTTCCTTCTCAACGTGCACGAGCAGTGGCCTCGCAATGGTCGTGCCATGCGGAGACCGTCGCGACACACCACCACGCTGAGGCGAGGAACGGCCGTTTCGCACACCAAGCGTGAACCCAACATGTCGGATGCTGTGGGCTGCAATCACAACAAAAAAACTCGCTTGCCACTAAGCAGTGTCTCCGTATAAAATACAAGGTGATCTAGCCAAACCTATGGAAACGACATTACCAGAGTACATAGGGCCCTACCGGATCATCCAGAAGCTCGGTGAAGGGGGCATGGGCGCAGTGTTTCAAGCGATTCAGACGCCGATCGAGCGCACCGTCGCCCTAAAGACACTGCATCTAAGTCACGCCGGGAACAAGTCGATGGTGGCTCGATTCCTTAATGAGGCTAAGACATTGGGGAAGCTCCAGCATCCCAACGTGGTCCAAGTCATCGACTACGGTACGACATCTGCTGGTGTTGCCTACCTGGTGATGGAGTTCTTGCGTGGCGAGACTTTGTCCAAGCGGCTCAAGATGCGAAGCCAGCGCCGGAGTTCCTTTCCACTCCTATCAATCTTGCAACTCGGGTTCCAGGTGGCGGATGCCCTGGCGTGCGCTCACGCTAACGGCATTATTCACCGCGACACTTACGTAATTTCTAAGGTTTGTTTCCACGTTGGCCACTTTGGGCCACAGCGACGGAGAAACAGACCATGTCCTCTCACAGTGCCCGCAGCAGCAAGTTTCGCTCTCACCAGTCACTAGTTCGTAATACAGATCACAGCATCAGAGTCTTTGGGTACTGTCGCGTGTCCACTGACATGCAAGTGCAGCATGGGCTTTCGCTCGACGCGCAGCGAGCGGAGATCGAGCGCTACGCAGCGGATCGAGGCTGGAGCGTCGAAGAAATCTTCGTCGATGGCGGTTTCTCGGCGAAGAATACCGATCGGCCCGCGTTTCAGCGGATGACGCGCGCAATCAAGGATGCCGATGGAACGATCGCCGCTGTGCTTGTGACCAAGCTGGATCGGTTCACTCGCTCGCTGCGCGACTTGTGCAATATCAATGAAGAGTTGCTCGAGCCGTTCTGTTGCAATCTTGTGGCGATCCGCGACGGCATCAACACGTTCGAGCCGGTGTCGCGGATGCTGCTTCCGTTCCTTGCGATCCTTGGGCAGATCGAGCGACAGAATACCGGCGAGCGAGTAGCTGCGACGATTCAGCACATTCGCAAACAAGGCGGGCATTACGGGAAAGTACCGTTTGGTTTCTCGACGATAAAGGAGGGACGACTTACGAAGCTTGTGCCCGATCCGGTGACGCATCCGTGGCTTGAAAAGACGATTGCGTGGTATCGCGAGGGTGTGCCGATGGCGGAGATTGCGCGACGGCTGAACGAAGCGGGAATCAAGCCGCGCTATGGACGGATTCTCGAGTGGACGACGTGCAAGATTTACGAACTTCTGCGCACGATGAGGATTCACAAAACACGCGCAGTGGTGAGTGAAGCGCGATATGACAAGCGGGAAGCGTACAAGCTTGCGTATCAGCTACGCGGCGAGGGAAAGACTTATACGGAAATCGCGGATGCGCTCAATGCTGCGGGGCTGCGTCCGCTCAAAGCCGCTGTGTTCCGCTACTACAGTGCGCAGGAACTTTTGCGGTCTGCGGTCTATCACGATAGGAGCACGCCGCGAGGGCTTGCGCTGTATTTGAAAGAACAGGGCCACAGCTTGCGCGAAATCGGTCTGCGGCTTGCGCAGTCGGGCCACTTTCCCAAGCGTGGCGGCCAGTGGTATCCGATCACAGTCCGGCTGCTTATGGTGAGCTAGGGGCGGTTTTGGGGGATTTCGGGGGGGGCTACGGCTGCGCGACGGGGGACATCGGAGCATATTGCGGCAGAACGTCGGCGAGCCGCAGCGCTGCAACGGCGCGCAAAGCCATGACCGTCTGTGCCGTCGGCATGTTTCGTCCCGATTCTAGATTCGCGATCGTGTTCGACGACAGACGAGCCGCCGACGCGACCTGTAGCTGCGTCAGCCCGGCAGCCTCGCGTCGCGCTTGCAGAATTTCCCCAAAGTGCAGTGCGGTCTGCTCCATCGTCGCACCGCTAACGAGCCGTGCGAGAAGTCGCTCTCGCTGCCTTTTCCCGAACGATTGCCAGCGCATGTCATGGCCAGTAAGCGCAAGCTCGACGAGTCCGAGCGGATGCGAGTGCAGGTGAGGCCACGCGCGCCATTCCACCGCGACGAGCAGTTTGTCGTCGTGGCGACGGATCGCGAGCGGCAGCCAGAGCGGCTTTTCTCCCGTCGCAGCCCAGCGCAAAAGCGCCTCGACGCGACGCTCGCCCGGCTTGGTCAAGTCGAGCACTGCACACGCGGTAGGCATCGCGTGCGGCGGCTTCGACGGTGAATCGACTACTTTACGGCTGGATACACTTGTCACGGGACGAGGACTCGACATAGAGTTCTCCTGTTCGCGTCGGACAGTTGCTTGCATGCGGGGTCCGGCGCGGGCGGTGGCTCTCCGTTTCCCGACGGACGAGCCTTTTTGTTTTTGGCGGGCAGAAGCGCCCGTAACGGGTTGATACCCAATGTTCCCAATGATTGCAATATTTAGTCATACCAGCTTAGCGAATTTAGATGAAATAGCGACGACATGACCACACATGTTACCGACACGTCATGGTTCGTGGCCGTCGCAATCCACTCTACGTTGGGCTTCCTGTTCGTCTGAAACGAGCGCGCGGAAACCTGAGCTTTCAAAGCGTCGCCGACGCTGCCGAGATTCCTGACGGACAAGTGGTGTTTCGGTTAGAGCGAAAGACTGGCCATGTGCCGCGCTGTGATACCGTCGAGAAAATTGCCTACGCACTCGCCTTGTCACCGGCACTCCTCGCATATGGAATCGAAGGAGCCGATAGTCAGCCAAGCTGCGATTTCCGCTGCGCGGGCATCGCGAACCGACTGCGCGATACCCGAATCATGCGCGGGCTCTCTGTGTTGGCCGTAGCCCGTGCAGCAGGTGTCAGCCACACCGCCGTCGGCAACATCGAGCGCGGAACCATGCCTGGCATCGACACCGCAGAACTACTCGCGAACGCGCTCGGCGTGTCGCCCGGCTGGTTGGCCTACGGACTCGGTCCGGTCGAATTGCCGAATCGCCGAGCCATCCGATCCAAACCTACACAAGCCGAGCCTTCTGAATCCAACACATCTACAGACCCAGCGTCTTGATGCTTGGATCTGTGTCCAGTGATTTACTTGGGTACGTGTGACAGAATCGCCAGACTTTCGTGGATACTTTTGCGTAGAACGATTCCGCGGGTTTAGGTCGATTTTCGGACCATGGACTGTGAAGCTAACTGCTCATTGGTAGTTGGGAGTCGCGCATGTGGTCGCACTTTGCCGCCACTTTCGCGGACACTCGGCTCGGTCCTG
The DNA here is from genome assembly GCA_937859535.1 of uncultured Myxococcales bacterium. GTDB lineage: Bacteria > Myxococcota_A > Polyangia > Palsa-1104 > JAEUJZ01 > JAEUKA01. The sequence goes on along the minus strand of CALLYL010000163.1, from coordinate 1,110 downwards.
TTCCTTTGGTGTCACGGAGTCGAACGAACCGATGAAGCCATCGACTCGTGGCGTTCAGCACGTAGCGTCACGGGATCGCGTTTGCATCGCTGACAGGTTCCCGTTCATATCCGTGACGGCTTCGCGTTCGCGTTCATCACGGATACCGAACGCAGGCCGAGCGACCAGCGAGGGCAACGATCGAATCCGCTCCCAGGATTGGTCACGCTGATTGGTCCATCAACAATCCCGGCAACAAGCCCAGATCGCGCCAGCCGTGCCGGTCCGTTGTTGCGCAGGTGGATTGGTTGGATTGTTGGTGGCAACAATCGGAAGCTCGCTCTCCGACGGAAGGATTGCTTGGTCGGATTGTTTGCATTGGTTGGTCAGCAATCAATCCGAGCACAGAAGATCGCCGAGATTGTTGGGGGCTGGCCTGTCGGAGCAACAAGCAATGACCGGATCATGCGGACCTCGCTTGGCCCGTGTCGGTCGCTTCAGCCAGACCCAAGTTCTTTCTTTCGGCGGGCTTCGAGTCGCTTGATGCTCTCGGCGGTGGGCAGGTCTTCGGGCATGGTGCCGCCGAGTTCTTGGATGGTCTGGCGGACTTTGGCGCCGACCTCGCGATGGGTGCGGTTGGCGTTGGCCTTGCCGACGATGCCCTCGCGACGGAGTTTCTCTTCGGCCTGCGTTGCGCGGAACAGGTTGGCGGCCAGCTCGGCGCTGCCCATGTGGTCAAGAATTTGCTCGCTCGGCTGAAGCTGCTTCCGTCGGTGAATATCCTGCGCCGTCAGTCCGCCATAAAGCCCCTGATAGCCGTGATTTTGGAAGATGGCGTAGTCCCGAGGCTCAATGACCCCCGCTCCCCGCGCAGCGTCGGCAAGCTGGGTGTTGTGCGTCCGCATCTCCTCTCGTAGCCGCAACCGCCGCTCGGCTTCACTGGCCTCGTCGCTGAGTTCCTGCCGCCGCGTCTGTACCGCAAAGTACGTCTGTCCGAGCGCCACCTGAGGCTTGCCAGGGTCCGCATTCTGAATCGCCAGATAACAGGCGTACCGAGACAGCAGCGTCGTCGGGACCGCCGGCTGGGCACCGCTCCCGAGCTCGACCATTTCGGTGATCTCACGCACATGG
>CALLYL010000162.1 GCA_937859535.1 uncultured Myxococcales bacterium | reverse complement strand
CCACCGAGGCCTTGGTCCGGGCCGGACGATAAACGATCGGTACAGTGGGCTCGTCGGTGACTACCTGTGGTATGGGCCTCGTCAGCATGCGCTGCGGCGGAACCGATTGCGGCCTGCGAGGGGTGTCGTCTCGGCCCACACCCGTAGCGACCGCAGACCCCACAGCCGCAGCCGTCAACGCCGATAACACGTCCATGGGAAGGACCGTTCCCACCGGGGACGTCTGAACGCGCCGATCCGGAGACGACGCACGAACCTGATGCCCAAGGCTTGGCTGCTCGCTGTCTTGCGGCGGCGGAGCGCTGTCCTCGCTGACCGAGTCGCCTCCTCCCGTCTCCGATACCGCCGGTGCAAGCGGCTGCCCACACATGCCACAAAAGCGACTCCCCAAAGGAGCCTCTGTACGGCAGGTCGGACACACGGGCGGCACCATGTCGGGAAAATCTATCACATGGGTAGTGCCGTGATTCCCCGAAGTGGTCGAAGCATGCTGTGATATCATGCTCAAAGTTTCGTATTGGCCCGTGGCAGAACCTCTGAGCACGATAAACTGCCCTCTGTACTTCGTGGAGACCCCATGGTGAGCTTGCGACGCCCCAGTTCCAGACCCTTCGATTTTGGTCTCTCTGTTTACGCACGTATCCGGCAGCTACCGCACGCCATATTGGTAGTGCTGGTCGGTCTGCTGACACTGGCGTGGCAACCAACCGCAGCGTTGGCACAGGACAAAAAGAGTGTCGCGGTGTTGGCCATGGAAGGAGCGCCGCCCAAGCTCCAGAAGGCCATCGAAAACGCGCTCAAGAAGGACTACACGATCGTTCCAGAGGCCAAATGGAACGCGGCGGCGAAGAAACTCAACGTTACCGGACACGGCACCGAGGAAGTTGCGCTGATTGCCAATGAACTCAAGGTTGATGTCGTCATCACCGGTAAGGTCAAAACCGACAAAGACTCCGGAGCCTGGAAACTCAACATCGCGGCACGTCACGGAGCAACGGGCAAGCCGGTGGGCAAGCTCTCCTATGACCTCAAGAGTGAAAAGGTCGACCCTGCTACGATCACGACGGTCGAAGGCGAAATTGGCCCAGCAGTTGTGCAAGCCATCGCCGGCCCGCCCGAAGACAAGCCTGCGGTGGTCCAGATCGAACCCGCCCCTTCGACCCCCGCTGCCACGCTCGGTAAGGATGAGGATCCGATCGCCAAGCTGGCCCGTGCGGAAGCCGAAAAGCGCCGTCGCGAGCAGGAACTGTCTCGGCCCATCTACTATCCGTACATTGATGCGGGCGCGGGCGCGATCATCGGTGGCCGCAGCTATAGCTATACGGAGGATGCCGACCCCGCTTCACCACTCAAGTGCTACGACCTCGACAAGCGCGTTCCCGATCCCAAGGATCCAGGCGGACGCGGCTATGTGTCGCGTTACCTCCCTTACAAGCGTGGCACCACGCCGGCTTGCCCAGGCTTTGCAACCTCTGTCGCTGCTGGTGTCCGCGTCGACGTAACCGCCTATCCCCTTGCCTTCCTTCGAGTGGGCCCGGTCAAGGGTCTCGGTCTCGGCGTCACGTTCGACTACATGTTCTGGCCGGACTCCAAGTACGGCTCGGGTGCTTCGCAAGTCCTCCTCAGCACGCGTGAGTGGCGACTCGAAGGCGGCCTCCGCTACCACTACAACATCCTCAACAAGCGCAACATGCCGTCGGTTCTGTTTAATGCTCAGTACGGCGCGCACTTCTTCGCGGTGGCCAAAGAGCAGAAGCAGTTCGACTACCTCGATGAGAACTTTAATCCCAAGAAGGCGGACGGCATCAACGACCACGGCCTGCCCGACATCCTGTACCAGTACTTCACCATCGGCCTGGGCGCTCGCGTTCCGTACTTCGTCAGCGAGAAGCTCTACTTCGCCGGGCTTGTGAACTTCAACTTCCACGTACCGCTCAGCTATGGCGAGATTACGTCACGGTTTGACTCGGCGAACACGGACACCGCGTCTGGCCCAGTCCCGGCAATCTATGGCAACGGTGGATTCGGCCCGGCCAGTGGCTGGGGTCTGCGCGCCAGCTTGACTGCGGTGGAAGCCATGCTGTGGAAGGGACTGACGGTGCGATTGACTGGCTACTACGAAATGTTCCAGTACGCCTTCGACCTCGGCAAGAACTTGTCGAGCCAGGATCCTGGCGATGTCGCAACGGGTCGGGATGCCCGTCATCTCGCCGCTGGTGCCAGCGACAACTTCTTCGGCGGCATCGTCCAAGTCGGCTACCAGTACTAGCGATCCTCTGCTCCACCAGGACACCGTTGCGGTACCCGCGACGGGCCTGAACCGCCACTACGCGCCCTCCCCGCTCATCGATTCACGCTGCGCACTGCTCGATTCCTCTCCCCGAGGAACGAACGCACGCTTCTGCTGATGGGAAGTCACGAACCCAGGAACGAACAAACAGACTGGCAGGAAAAACGCTGGCGGGAAGGAACGGCACCCAACGATGAGCTGGTGCATCACTCTATCAAAGCGGCGTTTAGGGCATATCACGACCGACATCGCCATCTGGGCTCACTGCACGCAGCTTAAGCAGCCCTCGGACCTCGACTTGACGAATGCGCTCGCGGGTCAGGTTGAGGATGGCACCGACTTCTTCTAGTGTAATTCCGCCCCGATCCGCTACATCGAGCGCGCACGTCTCGCGCATCTCGGTGAGGTCTTTGTCCGGGAAGTTGAGCTTGATGCTGCCCGTCTCTGGATTGACATCGAGAAACAGGTGGTGTTTGCACGACACCCACGGGCACGGGCGCGGTCCACTGCCACAATCCGCCCTAGTCTGCGGACGATCCGCCTCATCGATCACAGGAAGGAGCGCAGCCTCACGAAGCTCTTCTTTGGTCAGTCGTCGCGGAGCAATCGTCTTGCTACGCGAGCGCTTGTGATGCTTACGAACCTTGCGGCTAACCTCAGGGGTCTCGCTGGCATCGCTCTCAATGTGCTCGGACGGGGTGAGGTCCGGTGGTTGGGTAGTGTCGTGCATACTGATCCTCTTTCGCATTCCGCCCGGTGGTTAGAACCACCTCATCTACAAAAGTTCGTCGCTGCCGCTGCCGGTCCCAAAGACCCGCTGCCTTGCCGCCCGCTCCAGCGGTGAGACCAGCTCACGCTCGAGCGCTTCAATTCGGTGAACTACTTCGCCACCGAGCTTGCGGATCGCCACGGCTTCTCGCGCCATAGCCCGTCGCCGCTCGGCTGAAAACTGGCCTCTCTCGAGTTCACGCGAGAGCCCATCGAGCAAACTGCCAAGTACCCGCTGCAAGCCATCGATCTCATCGGCAAACCGCAGAAACGAGCGCTGAATGTCTTCGATGGTGTAGTGCGCCGCCAGCATCTGCCGGATGGTGTTAAGCCGCCGCACTGTCGTCGCCGGATACATTCCTAGCGACCCTTGGTGTTTGCCTTTCCGTCCGACCCTGCGACTGCGCCCAAGCAGGCCCAGTTGCACGTACTTACGAAACGTCGCTTCCGAGACCACAATCCCGTGCTCACCAAACGCCGCAAGTACCTGCGATAGCGTCATCCCCTCGGGATGCTTCTGCTCAAGTTCGACCAACTCCGCTTCGAGCAGATGGCTGGGTGTGCGGCTCTTCTGCGCGGCTGGCCGACCTCGCAATGGGCGACGACCCACCGCAACTCGGGTGGCGGTCATCACCGCAGTGGTTGGCGTTAGCAGCTCTTCGCTCAGCACCGGCTCGATCCCTCTCTTGGTGTCACGGAGGCTCTTCTTCGCTACCGAGGATTTCGCGTCGCGTTTCTGGCTCATCCGTGCCGCCCCAATTGATAGTTTGAATGTATTCCATTCAATAGAATCGCGGCAAGCGAAAAATGCGAGCTCAACCAATTGGTTAGCCAACAATGGCGTCGCTTCGGTGGGTACGAACGGTTGGTTGGCAGGTAGCGAGTCCCGCGCTCCCCCCAACGCGCCCGATCCAAGCAATTCGGGGTGACAGCCACCCGCGAGCCCGTCGAGCGAACTGCGCCGCGAGATCCCTAGCGAAGAACGCCTGGCCTTGGGACCAAAACAAATGGCCGGACAGCTCAACGAGCGAATTTTTTGGAGAACTTGCGACAGCGTTGGCAGACGAGACAGCGACCACCAGAACCTGCTATCGTAGAGTCAGTCTCGACGGACTTTTCTGCACAGGTCGCCTGGACATTCCGGAGGCATACAGGCCGCAAGATGACGGACACCGCCGCTCACAGCTCGCCTCGGCCTTTCGAGCCACCGCTCACAACGCCGGGGAAATACTGCCCAAGCTGTCACAGCGTCTACGTAACCCCGGAAGCAGAGGCTAACTTTTGCGCCAAAGACGGGGCCCAGCTACTCATCGACCAGCGCATCTTCGGCGGAAAGTATGTCCTGGGCGAGCCACTCGGCTACGGTCATATGAGCGAGGTCTATATCGCCACTCAGGCTGGGATCGGACGGAAGGTCGCGCTCAAGCTGCTCCGTAGCGAACATGAAACCAGCCCCGAGATGCGCAAGCGCTTCGAACGCGAGGCACAGATTGCCAGCTCACTAGATCACCCCAATGCCGTCACGATCTTCGACAGCGGCCACACCAGCGATGGTCAAAGCTACATCGCCATGGAGTTGCTCAGCGGCGAAACGCTCGATCGAGTAATTCAGCGAGAGGCTCCGATGCCAATCACGAGAGCGCTCGAGCTCATCATCCCAGCCGTCCGCGCCCTCGCCGCAGCCCACAGCCACAAGATCATCCACCGAGATGTTAAGCCGGAGAACATTTTCGTCGCGCACAAGCCGTTGTCGGTGGGGGCCGAGGAGGTTGTGAAGGTACTCGACTTTGGCATCGCCCGCGTCTTGGGACGAAAGACTCGAGTGACCTCGACGCAAACCGCGCTCGGCACGCCGCACTACATGGCCCCTGAAACGCTGCAGGGCGAAGAAGCGACGACGCAGTCAGACGTCTACGCAATTGGGGTGATCCTGACGGAGATGTTGACAGGCAAGCTGCCCTGGGGAGAGAGCAGCCGCTCCGATGTCTCGACAGCAATGGCACGACTGATCTCGCCGCCGAACCGCTTGACGGAGCTGCTACCGGGTGCCCAGTTTCCGGAAGACTTACAGCCCGCACTGGATCAGTTTCTCTCGCAGACGCTCGACAACAGGCCAGTCGACTGCGCAGTGGCGCTCCAAATCTTGCTACAGCTTGGCCAAGCTGCGGGGGGAGTCGCCGCGCTCGCGCTAGCCGCTTCATCGATTTCTGTGCCACCGCTGTCATCCGGTAGACAGGCCGTGACGGCTCCATCGTCTCGCGAGACCGCTCCGGATCTCGATGCGGTCAGCGTCAGCCACGATCGCATGACGCGACCCATGCGCAGCGCAACTGCGGTGATGAACAGCCCCCGCGCCCAAGGCTCGATGAGCCACTCGCGCTGGCTCCCGGTCGCGCTGGTCGCTGGTCTCAGTATGGCTGGGCTTTGGTTGCTCAAGACGAGATTCCTAAGACCCCTCAAGGAGCCAGCCGTGGCGACTGCAACCCCGACCGCACCAGTGGAACCACCAGCCCTGTTCGTGCCGGATAGCCCCCTGGTGAGCGAACCACAGCCATCCGGTGCCCTGGCCGCGCCGACCAAACCAGAAGAGCCTGCGCTGGTCAGGCCGAGCGACAAGAAAGAGCCGGACAACAAGCCCAGACGCCGTACCAAACGGACCAAGGAAAGGCCATCTGGCCTTCCTAACCTTTTGTACCCCCTCGATACAAAAGGCTACTGACGAGTGGGTGCACCTGGATTCGAACCAGGGACCTCAGCCTTATCAGGGCTGCGCTCTAACCAACTGAGCTATGCACCCAAAGCGCGTGTGAGGATTGGCTTACTAACACGCCGTTTTTGGCAGTGTAAAGAAAAATCCTCGGGCGCTTTGTTTTTTATCGCTGCGCTGACCCGAAAGCCAGCGACGCTTACGCGCTCAGCGACGAGCTGACCTATGCCACGGTGTAGATGCGCCGCTCTTGGTTGTCGATCCCCGAAAAGCGTGGCGAGCACTCGGTCATCGTAAACGCTGCACCGCTTTCCGCTGCAGACGGAAACTCAGCCGGACGCTGATCGACGTTGACGTCGTTCCGGCGAAGCTCCTCGTAGACGGGGATGCTCAGGCGCTGACGATGAGCGAGCGTGTCATCGACTCCGGCACGGGCAATCTGCTCTGCAGCGGTCGGAAGGACGCGACCTGCAAAGAACTCCGCAGCGCAGCCCGATCCATAGCTAAACAGCCCGATCCGTTGCCCCGCCAGCTCCTCCGCTTGGTGATAGAGCAACGACAAGAGCGCCAAATACAGCGATCCCGTGTAAATGTTCCCAACCTGCGACGGCACCCGCAGCGAGGGCTCGACCTGCTCAGCAAAACTCTTGTCGGCGGCTTCGTCTGTGAGTCCATCGATCTGGCAGCGGCGCTGGTGGGCCTTGCGCGCCATCTTGCCGTACGGGACGTGGTAGCACGTGCGGACGAGTGGCTCCGGATTGGTGTTGAGACTCTGCCACTCGGCGTAAGCCCCAGCGAGTGCATCGAGATAACACTGGACTGAAAACTGTCCGTCGACGAGCGCATCCTTGCGATACAGCGGACGCCAGAAGTCGTGGACGTTTTGAGAAAAGCAACCGGTGATGCCGGGTTCCAGCTCGAGGAGACGAGGATCCTCACTGATCAGCATCGCGACAGCGCCGGCACCTTGGGTCGGCTCACCGGCGGTTCCCACAGAGTAGCGGGCGATATCGGTGCAAACGATCAACGCGCAGCGACCGCGAGCCGAGCCGGCTGCGAGCCAGTCGATGGCATTGAGCAGACCGGCCGTGCCACCGAAGCAAGCATGCTTGGTCTCGAACACTCGACACGCACTGGGCAGCCCAAGCAAGCCATGCAGATAGGACGAGATCGGTTTCGAGTGATCAACCGCAGTCTCAGTCCCGACGATGCACAACCCAATTTCAGATGGTGAACGACCCGCTGCCATCAAACAACGTCGGGCCGCCTCGGTCGCCAAAGTGACCGGATCTTCGTCAGCATGAGCCACCGACATTTGAAGAACCCCGAGTCCCTGCGTGTACTTGGACGGCTGCACGCCGCGAGCCGCCGCAAGATCCGCTAGGTCGACGTACGCACGCGGGACCGCAAAAGCGATGGCATCGATTCCGATCGGGCGTCGCCCGCCCACTTGCGCGGGTTGCGAGGAATTGTAGGTAGAAGCGGAGAAAGCTTGGTCTTTGGTCATGTCTCGCGGGTGCAGCAAGGCAGGTGCCAAGCGTGCGAACCCCGGTCCATTGGACCCTCCAAGCGGGGCGTCACTCGAGCGTGAAGCGACCGCTTTGGTCAGTGGTCCGACCGTGAATGGACAAACGTTTGCGATGTCGCACCGAAGGAGCGCCGCCGCACGAACTAGGCACCCCTATTCGTTTCCTAGTCTTTGAAGATAAGATTGACCTGGGGGCACAAAGCGTAGGATGCACGCGCTCGCACTTCACACGAAAGGAGACGTGACGATGTACCTACGAACTGTATTTTGTACCCTCATGCTTGCGCTGCCATTGGTCGGTTGTGGAGCAACGGCCGACCTAGAAGCGGTTCCCCAGGCCAAAGCTGGCTGCGAGGTAGCCACCGCTGAACTGCTAAAAGGCGGTGATGCAATGTTGCCTGGACGAAACTGCATGTCTTGCCACGTTGCGGGCCAGCAAGCAGCGGGAGAAGCACTGGGCACTGGCGGCACGGTCTTTGGAGCACGCAACAGCAAGACTTGCAACACCGGCGGCGTAGACGGCGTCACGGTGGAGTTACTGGATGCCGCCGGAAAAGTCGTGGCCACCACCACGACCAACTCGGTCGGCAACTTCCATTTCTCGCCGAATGCCACGAACTTTAAGAACGTGTCAGCGCGAGTTACCAAGGGGGCGATGAGCCTTAAGATGAACACGCCGGTCGACGTCTCGGTCGGCTGCGCGACTTGCCATTCGCCCACTGGTTTAGCGGGGGACCGCATCTACATCCAATGATGACTGAAAGGAGTAGTCACTATGAGTTCGCATCGTGGTAGGAAGCCGCTCGGTCGGCTGTTGGCGTTGGGCTTTTTCGTGTCTCTGTTGGGGGTTGGAGCTTGCGGAAACAACGACGGACTAACTGTCACCGCTGAGGCCCAAGCCAGTTGTGTGGGTGAAGACCCCACCGATGCCATGAAAATGGCTGGTGCCACGATGTTGCCAGGACGCGTGTGCGGTGCTTGTCACCGAACCGGCGGCCAGGCTCAGAACTCACCGTGGACTGTCTCGGGAACGGTCTTCTCTGCGAAGAACTCGGCCTGTAACTCGGGTGAAGGTCTCCCGAGTATCTTCGTCGAGATCCTATACGGTCAGGATGATCCGATGGGTGCTTATCGCGCCGGTGCCGTCCAGCCGAATGGCCGTCTCAAGACCAACTCCGTTGGTAACTTTTCTACCGCCCAGAAGTTCGTCGCACCGATCCGCGCTCGCATCTGCGAAACAACCGGAGCGGACTGCAGCAGCGCCACACGCGTACAAACGATGACGCTCAAGGTTGGTGCCGATCCGGTCACAGGGGCAACTCAGCGCGTCGACTGCAACCTGTGTCACTACGCCAACGGGCAAGCCCTCACCAGAATTTACCTTCCGTAAGCGTCATCGGACGACCGGCTCTGGGCCGTCCACACACCACTTCTCTCCTCCATTCAGCCTCCATTGGTCCGCTATCGATGGCGATTGGGCCGATTGCCATCGCTCGCCGACGGAGCAAACGCTGTAAATGCAGCTACCGTATGTGATAAGCTACGGCGTTGTGCCGCAGCTCTACTCTCAGGCTCGCGAAGTACTGCTGAAGCTCGTTTACTATGGGCCCGCCGGAGCCGGAAAGACTACGGCACTCACCCAGCTCCACAAGCTGCTTCGGCCCGATGTCCGAGGACAGATTGTTTCGGTGAACACAGGCGCGGATCGAACGCTGTTTTTCGACTTCTACCCGCCACCACCACCGCTCTTGGGCGCACCGGTTCACGCGCAGGTCTTCGCAGGCTCGGGGAGTGTCCAAAACGAATCGACACGACGAGCACTATTGGCTGGCTGCGACGGGGTGCTGTTTGTGTGGGACAGCCGTCGCGGTCGTGAGTCGGACAATGCGGCAGCGATCGAGGAGCTACGGACGTGTCTACTCGACCTCGGGATTCGCATCCAGGATGTGCCAGTGGTGGTGGGTTGGAACAAACGTGACCTGCCCGACGCCGTCGCACTGTCCGATCTGGAGCCGTCGCTGGGGATCAAGCGCTCTCAATCGGTACCGATGATTGCCACGACGGGCCAAGGCGTGTTTGATGCATTCCGGCTCCTGGCGACGGAAGCGCTAGAAAGTGTGCTGCGCAAGCGGCCCGAGCTGGGACAAAGCGCCTCGGTTCCGACGAGTGACGTGTCCTTTGGCAACGACATGGTGACGGCACGACGGATGCTGGCAGCCCAAGAGGCCCAGATCGCGCTCAAAAGCCTCGTCGGTCGATACACACTCGATCAGCCTCTACACATTGACGAATCGGTGCTGGTCCGTGATCAACCAGCTCGGTCCCAAGAGGTCATGCCGATCAGTGGCCTATCTGCCCCGCCACTGCCTGTGCTGGAACAGTCGAACGACGCGATCACGGCAATCCGCAGCGAGCTTTCGGGAAGCCCAGGGCTCGACGATGCCCTGCGGCCTCGGGCGAGTCGCCCACCACGGCCAAGCGTTGGTAGCGTCGAACCCACCGCCCCACCGCCAGGCGCACGTCCAGCGGGGACGCCCGCTCTCGACAAGACCATGCCGGGAGCACGCCTGGCGCAGCGCAGCAAACCGCCACTCGCTACACAACCACCGCGAATGGAGTCGAGCACCCGCGACCAAGGGATCAGTCAGCTCCTGACGCCAGGACCACTGCGAGCGCAGGTTCAAGAAGTGGAACGGCTGATTCAAGCGACTCAGTTTGTACAGGCGGTTCGTCGGGCGATGAGCATCTTCTATTCGCTCCAGGTGAGTGACACTGCCCGTGATCCCGATGAGGGTCCGGCCTGGCGCGCTCTTGCCCTTGGGCTGCCCGCCGATCGCTACCTTCGATTTCGGCAGGCTGGACAGAGCGCCGAAGGCAGCCGTTCGACCGTTGAAGACGCACTGTTCGCGCTGTTCTTTCTGGTCGATGCCGCGATGCGCAAAGAGTCGCTCGCTCCCCGCAGCGCCTAAGCGTTCTTCGGAAAGACGGCGCAGCTTCCCCAGGTTCTGCCAGCCCGCAAGCTGTGCTAAGAGGAGGCGGTGCTGAGTCGAGGATCGTTGCGGTGAGTCGTGGGATCGAGGTGTTCGAGGAGCTTGTCCGTGCAGACGCTGCTGCCGAGGCAGTCGTCCTATGCACGGTGGTTCGCACCGCTGGAAGCACGCCTCGCAAGCATGCAACTCGGATGGTCGTGCGAACGAACGGAAGCCTGGTCGGTACCATCGGAGGCGGTCGGGTCGAAAGACAGATCGTCGAGCGTGCGTT
>CALLYL010000161.1 GCA_937859535.1 uncultured Myxococcales bacterium | reverse complement strand
CGCATTTCAACTAACCACGAGGTGAGCTACGAGGCGCTCCACGAGGCGCTCCACGAGGCGCTCCACGAGGTGATCTACGAGGTGATCCACGGGGCGATCCACGCGGTGATTTACGTGGCGATCCACGCGGTGATCTACGAGGTGATCCACGTGGCGATGCCCACGGTCTTACACAATACGTGGCGATACGCTACTCGACGTTTCCCTCCGGCCAGATTGCTTACCTGCCCCCTCATCCACTGCTCGCGGCAGATACTAGACCACCCAATCAAGCGCGTTGCGCCGGCATGATCGGTACCCCCTTGGAAAATACACCCCGTTCAGTGAGTGGCCTTCGCACAAAGTACGTCAATTGGGGATGAGGAGTCCTGTACTCCGCCGCGTTATTCCTTTTTTCTGCGTGAGCCTGCCTGTGCCTACTGACTTGCTTCGTTACGGCACTCCTCTTCAGTTTATCATCACTGCTTCGCTGCTCATCGGGGGGGGACATGCGTACGATCCAGCTTCGAAACCACAAGACTGGCCAAGTCTACGACCTGCGCTTAGACACGCTTCCTCCCGCGCAGTTTGAGCCGGATGCGCAGGCCACCCAAGGAATCGAGGTCGAGCTACCACTGCGCCGCGCCGACACGCTGGCACCAGCGCCAGGGGACGTCGTCTCGTCTCTGTTTGGTGCGGAAGACTGGCGGAGCGAGGAAGCTGCGGCCAACACTTGTGAGATCAAGACTGCTCCGTACCGCAAGCTTGGGGCGCTACTCGCTGAATATCGCGCCCGTGCATGCTGGCTGCTCGACTGGGCCGACCCGCACGGACTGTCGATCGTTCCGCTTGCCGCAGAGCCACTGGAACTCCTAACCGAAGTCAGCTCCTACGGCTTCATTCCCAAGGTCGCGGGCGTCAAGTACGGCTCGGCGGTCCTTGCTCGGAGTTACGCGGACTGCACGCAGCTCAACATCCATGTTTCAGATGGGGATGCCTTGCTGGCGCTGTTTCGCGGAATGGTCAGACTGGTGCCGATCTTGGCGGGAATGTTCGCCAACTCTCCGTTCGCGGGTTCCAAGCCTGCGGGGGTGCAGTCGTTCCGTCATGTGGTGCGGCGCGGGCTGGCAAATGGCGGTGACCCCGAGGTCTTGCCGAAGACGGTTCGCTGGGAGGAGTACATCGCTTCCCATCAAGCGCTCACGGTGCTGGGGCCCTGGTTTCCTACGCTGTTCGCGCTAAACGGCATGATTCGCCTCCGCCCCGATCGAATGTGCGTTGAGCTTGGAGTGACAGATCTCATTGCCGATCCCTGTCACCTGGCCGGGTATCTCGCGCTGTGCCGTCGACTCGCATACCGCATCTTGCTGCACTACCGGGACAGCGAGCCGCTCCCCGATTGGTTCGGTCCCGATGATCCGGCAATTCAAGATGCCGCGTTTCGTAGCGCCATGCTCAGCGCGGTGCGATTGGGGGCCGACGGTCTCTGCTGCACGCAGTCGATGAAGGCGATGCGTATGGCCGATGCCTTTGCGGAGCTAGTACGCTGGGCGAGGGAGTCTCCGGTGCTCGACGATCCTTCTTTGCCATTTGACGCAGCCCTGCCTGGCCTCATCGACCTCATCGACCACGGAGCCCCAGCCCAGCGGCTGCTGAAGCAATTTTACGAGCTGCATCCAACATGCTCAGATCCCCGGCACGGCTGCCCCGGCTGCCGCGTCTCTGTCATCGAGGTCTGCCGACACCTTGCCTCTGCCTTCGGGACGCAGATGCGGAAGTCCCCAGGCTAGCGTGCAGTTTAGACAACATTTGTCCCAAAATCGCCATCGGATTGGGAGGGCTGCATTCAGGCGATTCAGGCGGATTCCACAGACACTCTTCTTGTGATTCGTCATTCCTGCTGCTGTCTCAGCACAGATCGGCGACAGTCTGGAGTAGAACGTGTCTCCCGTCGAGAAACTCAGGAAAACTTCCCTGCCACCGAGTGATAACAGTAGGGAAGTTTTCTTGCCCCGCGCTCCCCGCCAAAGAACCGCACGCGGTTACGCAACCCAGCCTACAACACCGTATCGCGAAATCCCAGGTCTCCCCGGAACTGGGTCCATGCCCTAAAGCGCTCGGTCGAAGAATCCGAGCGCGAACGCCATCGCGCTCCAATCAGCAGGAACTTGAGCCTATGAACGCCCCCGCCCTCCTAACCTTGACTGCGAGCGAGTCTGCATGCAAGTCCAGTGCGCTCCGCTTCCGCTCTCAATCGGAACGGAGCCGGTCGTCGAAGGGAGTCTCCGATTCTCGGAATCCCAGCTCATGCGTCGTTGTGAACCACTTCTGCGAAGCCACCTTCTGTTCGGGTCCGCTCGGTCGTGCCCCAGATTTTGAGACTGCCTTGGAGTGCTGAGGAATGATTCGCGGAGCTTACCGAGGCCCAGCACTCTTGATGTCGAACCGAATCGACGTTTGATCGCTCAGACCGAGACTTCACGCTTCACGCCACTCAGACCATTTCACATCCTGAGAACGAAGTTCCCCTCAACGATTATGGATTCGTCGATTCTTCGTGCGCCGATTGGGAGGAATGGTCACCATCCTCGTGAGAGATGCTCTGCGATATCGCGGCGGGACAGGACTTGGGAGCAGCGCTCCCAGGGTTCGTCCGGTGGGTCGATGGTATCGCTGTAGCGCAACTCGAAGGCAGTGGCTCGGCGCTGCTTGTCGATGTACTCGGACAGTTTGAGGTCGAGGGTTTCGATGTCCTCGATCCAATCGTCCTCGATGACATCGGGTAGCCCCCCGAAGAGGTCGTAGCGGTCCTTCATTCGCTGCGAGAGCCGTTCGTAGACTTTCTCGTCGCGTGTGCCTTGGTAGACGAGGTTCAGCATATCGACGGTCGACCTGACCTGACCGATGCGTTTGATGCGTCCGATGCGCTGCTCCAAGCGGCTCGGGTTCCACGGCAGATCGACGTTGATCAGCGTTCCGAGCGTCTGAAGGTTCAAGCCCTCGCAGGCTGCATCCGTGGCTACGACCAAGCGAAGCTCACGCCGGCGGACAGAACCTTTCAAGATGTCACGCTCGACGCTGATCCACTGGCCATCTCGTCGCAGACCGCTGCGGTCGGCTCCAGCGTAGACTGCGATTGGTTCGCCGGGAATGCGGGCCGACAAGCTCTCTGCGATCCAAGCGGCGGTGTCGTAGTACTGGCTGAAGACGATGCAACCGAGTTCCAGCCAGCCGGGCTCACCAAGTAGGTAATGACAAACGGCGTCGAACTTGGGGTCGCTGGGTCGTTCATTTAGGTGATGAACAAGCTCTTCCAGCGACAAACGCTCTGCGGGTGTCAGGTGATCGAGCGCCTGGAGTGCATCGGTGCTCGCCGGATCTTCAGAGTCATCATCTCCGTCGATCTGAACACCCTTTAGCAATCGCTCTGCCGTTTTCACACCGCTGGCCAGGCTTGAGCAGACTCGTTGTAGCAGCAGGCTCTTTAGAAAGCCCGCTGAGCGCGTTCTCTTCTTCAGCAGATCAGTGAACCGTTCTGCAGCACGATAGGCCTTGTCGATCGACTCGCTCACTCGAAGACTCAGCCCGTCGAAAAGATCCGCAGCTTCTCCGATCAATGCATCGGTGTTTGGGTGAATGTCCACGGCGATTTTGGCCAGGAGCCCGCGCTCCTCAAGCATCGCCCGCCGTCGGAGTACGGTGTGACGAACAATGGGGTTGTGACGCTGGAAGAACGAGAGCCCGTTTGCCCGATCCTCTATCCGGTCCTTGAGCAGCGCACGGGTTTCTTCCTGTAGGTCCAGCACTGTGCGGCTGCTAAAAAACTCCTCTTTGGCAATCTGAAAATCCGAGCGCATGTAGTCGAATAGGGGGTCTTCATGCCTCGGAGGTAGCGGGTTTCTGAGCAGCGTCCAGGCGTCGTCCTCGTCTTCGATGAGTACCCTGCCAGTCAGAAGATCGAGGGAGCGTTGCACATGTCGCCAATGACTGCTCTTTCTACCCAGTACGTAGTCTGCCCCTTCGGAGAGCACGGTCAGAAGATCCCAGAGTTCGCTTATCTCCGTCTGGATGGGAGTGGCAGTGCCGAGCAGAACATGGCGCGCTTTCGATGCGGCCTGGAGCATGAACTCCAGCAAGTTGTTCGGCTTGTTGGCATTGGGGCCGGGGCCGTGACTTCTGCGGGCTCGATGGGCTTCGTCCAGTACCAACGTACCAAACTTGCGGCCAAGCAGATGTTCACGCTCGGCCGTGCGGTGGAAGATGAGTCCCGTCGACACGATACCGATTTGGTAGGGACAGCGGACAACATCTTCTGGGCCACGTGTTCGGATGTGATGGCCCGTGTGATCGAGCCAGGTCTTCTTCGCCGTCCAGACCGCTGAAGGAACCCCAAGCTTGTCCCATAACTCGATCTGCCACTGCTGCGTGAGCGTCGCTGGGCACAGAATTAGTGCGGGGCCGTCGCCAAGCAGGCATGCCAGCGCAGCACTCGTCGCTAGCGACAGCGTCTTGCCCAAACCTACTTCATCGGCGAGCAAAAGCCGTGCGGCGTTGTACGTCTGCCTGTGGTCGAAGAACATGCTGACAAAGGACTGTTGCCAAGGCATCAGGGCTTCGCCGCGTCGATAAATGGGCGCTTCGGCCATCGCCGCTGCCGCTACTTTCTGTTCTGGGCAGTCCTCTACACGTTGGAACTCTGTGCGGTGGGAACATCGCTCGATCTCTTCAATGATCGCATCGGGCAGCGGCACACCCTGCGCCCACAAATACTCGAACTCGTCCTCGACCCAGGTCACAGCTTCTTTGGAGGAGTCCTCCCATAGCAGCTCGTAGTTGTCGCTCCACCCCTGGCGTGTTTCGTTGCCACTGCCGAGAAAAGAGGTCTTCTGACCGTCGCGGCCTTCGATCACACCGGCCTTGCCGTGCAAAAAAGCGGTCGCATCACGGGCAACGACGCGCACCTTCAGGTTGCCCTTGAGTAGCAGCTCGTGCAGGCGCCTGTACCGCTCTCTGCCCAGAAGAATATCGGCCTCTGGTGGCCTTTCGCTCCACTTCTCTTTCAGCGCCATGGCCTGCTGCTGGATGCTGCGCGCCACGCCGATGTCGCGTGGGTCCAGATCGCTGTTGCAGACCACCCGTACTTCATCGATGGCGGCGATCTCTTCATGCACCAGCTCAAACAGCGAGCTGCGGAAGTAGCCAGCGATGCGCTTGTAGCGCTTGGCATCGCGCAGCCGTTCGCGCAGGAAGGCGTGGTCGAGTCGCTGCAGTCGTGAGGAGAAGCGGTGAATCATGACTGACGGTCGCTATGCGCCGAGCTTTTCATTGCTGACAAGGCCGTTCAGCACACGCGCAGCAGAGGCTTCGTCACTCCGCAACGTGGTGAGCTTCTGCGACAGGTATTTTGTGATTGCCAGAATGTCCTGGCGTCGACGGTAGTAGTTTTGAGTCTCGTGCGGGTTTCCCGATGCATTGTCGCGCAGGTGGCTGAGCACGTCTTCGGCGTCGCGTTCGTCCTGGTTTTCAGCCTGTAGTTCGTACAGCGCATACAGAATCGCGCGAAGCAGCGACTGGCCAAACTCTGAACCCGAGAACTCGGAGCGGCGGAACTCGGCAGCCGATTTGAGTCGCGCGTCATTGGGCTTCTCACTGGCCAAAAGTAGCTGCCACTTCTCGACGCGGAACGCTTTGGCGAAGTTCTGATAATTGTCGAGCTTCTTCTCTCCGCGGAACTCCATGTCGAGCATGCGCAGATAGAATCGCTCGCTGCCGTTGAGGCTCTCCCAGACCGATGGCTCCAGTCCGTCAGGAATCAGCTCCTCGTTGGCCACCTGCGCGGCAAAGCTGATGAACTCGTGAACCAGCGTCTGCTCCCCATCCTGACGAGGCCGCAGCGCCTCCGCCGTCATATCGGTGCCTTCGATGTTTGTGTACCCCGTGAGGACACGCAGCGCGGCGGCATATCCCGCCATCTGAAGGTCGGCGTCGTTAAACAGGTTCTCTGATCGACCGTGCGAACGCACGCGCTGACTCAAACCGGTGAGCGTCTTGATCTGCTGCTCCACCTCTTGCCGGATTTCGATCGACAGCTCGTCCTTATAGATCGACGCTTCCGCAAGCCGCTTGCGCAACACCAGAATCACCGTCCCCTGGACATACCCCCCTTTTTTCAGATCCGAGGTAGTCTCTGTCGCGATGTACCAGGCCGCCGTGACGCGCAGCCCCGCCGCCCAGAAGATCGCGGCCATGTCAGCCCAGACCCGCGCGTCACGATGTGTGAACATCACAATTTGCAGACCATTGCTGGGCATCCACCGCACCATTGTGCGGTAGGCATCTACCATGGCATGTCTGAAATCTTCGCCGGTTCCCTTAATGGCTAGCGGACGTCTGCTATCCCAAATCCACTTTCCAAAAGGAGGCGCGGGCGCTCCACGAAGCCACGAAATGAAGAACTCTGTGATTTCATGATAATGAACTGCATCTGCGTATGGAGGATCTGTGACATAGATATCGCATGTCGTTGCATGCTGCAATGCTGGTTGTTGCGACACACTGGCGTTGCCCGCCTTTGCCCACCTCTTTATTTCAAATATAAATGAGTTCAGCAAGAATCTTGATGCACGCACAGCGAATGTGAACCAGGTTTTTAAAGCCTGGTTCGAGAAGGCCTTGCCGGGCAGGTCCTTTGCATGCCCACTTTCCCAGAAACTCAATTTGGATGCGAAATCCAATACGCGAGCAAAGGCGATATCAAGAGACGCTCGAACAGTTGGGTCTTGAATAGAAACAATATGCTTCCTTGTGATTGCCAGGGTGAGCAGCTGCCGAGCAGAAAAGAGGTGATGCCAATGAGTCCATCCCATGGTGCGAATTGGACCTTCTGTCTCCTTACCCGTTGCAATCGCCATTAGGGGAATGAGACCCTGGTGTTGCCAATGCACTAGATTCTGTTTAACAATTTCCTCAACAATTTCTTCCTTTGCGAGATCTTCTGGCTGAATCGAACGGAAATAGGTGGTTCCCGTTTGAGTATCTTCCCATTGAATGCAAAAGAGGCGTTCTTGGAGAATATCTCCACGCCGGGGAATAAAGTCTTGGACCTCCCATTTTCTAAGATCGTTAATCGAATATTGGCCAATTCGTCGATCCCCTCTAATGGTCTTAATTGGAATCCTTCGCTCTCGGCCTTCCACCGTGTATACTAGAACGCTATCGCGCAGCGTACCGCAACTAGCCCGTAACAACTCATCGGACGAGACGTTTGTAACTACTTTAATATCAAATCTCTTTTCTGAGCTTATCGGACACAATTGAGCAATACACTTTTTGTCCGTACTGATGACCCAGGAAGGAGCGATCGGGATCATCCATCCTGTCTCAGGGCAGCGTGTTTCAAGACAATACAGGTAAGACTTTGCGCGGTTACCTTGCCTGTTATGTTCTATTCCGAGCTTGGTGATCTCCGCCTCGACGTCGGCGACAATCCTTTTTTGCGCTTCAGCTATCGCAATACGGTTTGTTTCATCTGCTCCGATGACATGAAACGCCCCCCACGTCAGCATGCAGGCAATGGGGTTCAGGTCGCTTGCATAGACCTCGCAGCCGAGTCGTGCAGCCTCGAACGGAATCGATCCACCGCCGCAAAACGGATCAGCGACCTTGGGCCGGTGGCCGTAGCGCAGGATGCCAAGTTGCTCGATTAGTTCGGCGTGTGAGTGGGCCTTGGTCCCAATGTGTGCGTTAACTCGATCCCAGATGCCGGCATAGGCTGACTCAGGTAGCTCCTCTGGGCGAAGGCTGCGACGTTCGAGGCGCTCGGCGTACGACATGTGCAGCAGCACCTCCCTGAGTAGGCGCTGCTTCTCCTCGCCTCGGACCTTCCAGCCCTTCTCCTCATCTAGGATTTGGCTGCGGAGTTCGGCCGGCGCGAAGCGAACAACATCCTCCTTGCTCACTGACTTCATACGGAGGCGAAAGGCGTCGTCGTCCATCGCCATCAGCAGCTCGAAAATCTCCAAGTCTCTTTCGCTATCCTCGGTCGCCGGTAACAGGCTGCCCAGCACGCACGCGCGAACCAAGACAAGTGGCTTTCGGCCCTTCCAATAGCTGCCAAGCGCGGTCAACGTCTGTCCGACGTTGGCCTTCCGCTCGGTTTGTGCCTCAATGGACACCTGTTGCGCAGGAAACAGATGCTCGATCAGAGCAGGCCGGTCCTGCCAGGCCAGCGGCTGAACTGCGGGCTGACTGTGGATCGCGGGGGCTGACAACGGAAGCATGTCCTGCATCACCATTGCTTCGACCGCCTTGGCCGTTGAGCGGCTCCCAGGTTGAGAGCGGGAAGGACGCTTGGCGGTGCTCATGGGGACTCCGAAATCGAAGGAAAGAGTGACAGCTCGGGGCGTTCGGCGAGGGCACCGCTGCGGGAGCGTGCTGTGCGGGATGCACTCGACCGGACTTCGGGATCAGTGCAGACTGGATTTTCGCACAGAGCAAAGCGAAGGGCTTTTCGCCAGCCGATGTCGCCATCGGTGACCCCGCCGGTCGCCGCAGCGGTGATCGTAAAAAGCCACCAGCGCTCCTCAGGGCGGAGGCCGATCCAGTTCGTGATCGCGACGGGCACAAGCTCAAACGGCGCACGTTCAACGGCCCACGCCAGCACGCACAGCTCTTTTCCCAGCAGACGCTCGACTTTGTTCTCACCAAGGCTCCAGCGGCTCGGGGTCATCCCCTTTTCCTTCAGACGCTCATTGAATGTCTTGCGAGCCGCGTCCGAGATCGCTGACCACTTGGCACGTTCTAGGATGACCCGCTCGATCGCGTCCTGCCCTTCCTTCCCAGAGCGCAGCCCAAAGTGCTCCGTGATGAGCACCCGGTCGTGCGGGCCACGCGGGATGGTCACCTCGATGTGGTGCGGATCGATGGTGTTCGGGCAGCCGAACCCGACCGTCTTCTGCGGTTGATTCTCGGGCGTGGCCGATTGACGCCGGGTGGTCACTGCTCAACCTCATTCGTGGTCAGTGTGATGCCGCGATCCCGCGCGAAGCTGTCCAAGTCGTGGCCGGTATTGAACTCCAGTGCGGGCACGCGCAACCGCACCTCCGCGCTGTCATCTCCCAGCGCAGTTCGGATCGCTTTGATCAACGCCTCGACATCCTCGGGCGTGATGTTTCCTTCACTGCCAAAGCGCAGCGTCGCGTTCTTGCTTCCCGTCCCGACCTCGATCGTCAGGCCGGTCAGCTTCGCCCGCGCCTGCTTGCTCCGCTCGACCAGCTTGAATGTTTCAGCGGTGTCAGGTGCCTCGACGCGCTTCTTCAGCCGTGCCCGCTTCGTCGGTTCGATCCGTACCCCGCCGCTGGCTCGCGGAGGAATCGTGAACGTCCGCTTGGCGGTGACGCCATCCTCATCGGCATAGCAATAGATCGTGACCTCGCCGTCGCCAATCTCAATGGGCTCGCTATACACGGTCCCCTCGGCGGGATTTGCGCCGGTCAGCGTGTATTTTAGGGTTCCCCTCGGTACCACGCGCAGCTCGACCAGGCGCTTTCCGGCAGCTTCGCGGGGCTGGTGGGTAATGGTGAGCTTGTTGTCCCAACGGTACGGTTCGCCGGTTTCGTGCGTCCCCTTGGGATCGATGGCGAGGAAGTAGAGACGCGTCTCTGTGGTGGACAGCTGCGCGCTTGCAAGCCGCTGGCTCTTGGGGGAAACAGACGGCGTCTTGTCGTAATAGACCTCGGCGTGTGACCCGGCATGGAGTGGGGTCACTTCCAGGTTCGCTGTGCCGGTGTCGTCTTCGTAGTGGCGCTCTTGGACATTGACGGCGGTGCGTGGCTTCTCGAAGGGGCCTTTCTCGATGTAGCCATCATCTGAGTAGCGCCACTGCCCGCGCTCGATGGCAACTTTGCGAAGACCGTCCAAGCCATCCTTGGGAACAAAGCTCCAACGGGCATTGGTCAGCGCGCGGTGCTTGATGTCACGCCAGGGGACGCGACGCTGGTTTTCGGGCCAGAGCAGATCCTCCGCTTTCTTAATCAGCGCCTGGGCCTCTTTGTCCACGTCCACGATGAGCTTGTTGACGCCCGTCCCGGCGAGAGTCTTTTCGAGCTGCTCTTCACCGTTCCATCGATTGCCGGTGAACGTCATCTGAAGGCGAGCTGCCGTCAGGCCCGCTTTGGTCGGGTAATAGACGCGGTTAAATAGCGCCGTCACCGTTGAGTTAAAGTCCTGCTCAGATTTTTCAAGGCGCTGCGCCAGGTCTTCCTGATGCTCGATGCCGAGCTCGTGCTGGAGCTTGGCGATGGCGTAGAGCTTGCGGGTCTTCTGCTCCAGGCTAGCGATGCTGGATCCGTCGCCCGTCAAGATGCACAAGTTGTTTTTTTCAACTACAGAGTCAAAGAAGCGCTGCGCCTCTTCGGGCGGGTTCTTGGTGTCGGGGCTCAGGATGAGTAGCACACGCGGGCCATTTAAGCGCACGTCGTCTACCTTCGGCAGTGCGGCCAGCTCCTGATACGCCGCCTTGCGTCGCGGCTCAAAGATATCGTTCAGGCGGCGGCGCATCTCGGCATCGATCTTGTTCTGCGGCGCGCGGTCTGCCTCCGTGGCAATGCGCTTGGTCAGGTTCTCTGTGTTCGACAAATAGAAGCGCTCTGCCTTGTCGCTGTGCAGATAGCAGGCGTCGCGCTTGAAATGATCGAAGGCATCGGCGAACTCGATGGCGCTGCGCTGTGGGGCAACCAGATACTCCAGCAAGCGCTGCCGTGTCATGCCGCGCACCGCATCGACCGCGCTCGGCAGAGAAGCGCATAGGATCAGCGTTCCCACCTGCGAGCCCGCATCGTGGCCCATGCTGGCGCTGATGACTTCGGCCTGCGCGCTGCCGCTAGCCGCGACATCACTGGCGATGGCGCTGCGCAGATCATTGATGCGGATGATCTCATCGCGAACCTCGCTGTCGTTCAGGTCGAGGTGCTGAAGGCCGATGAGATACACATCATTGTCCTCGCGCTTCCAAGCGGAGCGAACCATCCGGGCAACAAACTGCATCAGGCCGCGGGTCTGACGGTAGCTCTCGTTGTTGCGGAACAGGGCGATGATGTCCTTGATGCTGGGATGGAACGGGTAGCTGCCGCGGATCTCTTCGACGATTTGCTCAGCGCTCTTGGCAATCGTCTTGGTCTTTTCGGCTTCGCGGATTGCCTGAGCGTAGGCTTGGGCAACGGTCTCGATCGTCTCGTCGCTGGGCAGCTTGGCAAAGAGTCGCTTGCGGAGGATCTGATAGATCTCGCTGCCGCCCAGCTCCACGGGCGTGATGGGCTTGGCCTGACGCCGTGCCTCCGCCTCGACGGTCTTGAGGATGGTTCGCAGGTTCTTGGCGGCATCCTCGTACGCGCCGCTCAGGTTCGACAGGACGATGCAGAGCCTCGGCAGCTTGAGTGCCGCTGAGAACAGGTTCGATAGCGCGTTCATCGCGACCTGCGCCAGGGAGCCCTGGCCGACGGTGCGGGTCGTCGCGTAGTCGAAGTACGGCGGCAGTTCGTCAAGCAGGATCAGCGTGGGCGTATCCCCGATCAGACGAATCCAAGCGTCTTCGTCGGGAGCCGCCGGGCCGTTTTGCCAATACTTGCCGAAAGAGTCGAGCTTACCGAGCTGCTGTGCGATCTCGCCCCAGAGGAAGTGCTCAGGATGCTTCCGGCCCGTAATGGCGACAACCCGCCCGCCGGAGAACGACGCCTTGATCCCCAGCTCGCCGAGCACGCGTGTACGCAGGTCATCATTTTTCACCAAGAGCCCGAGGGCGATCATGGTGTGGGTCTTGCCGCCGCCCATGGCCTGAGTCAGCTCAAAGATGGATTGATCGGACTGCTTGGCCAGCCGCTTACAACCCATTTCAAACAAGGTCCGCATGCCGCCTGTGACGTGGTTCTTGGCGTAAAACGCCTCCCCATCTGCCTCTGTACGGATGAGTTCGCCCAAGTCCTCGACTTGCTCGGCCATGGAGAAGTCGAAAACCATGTCGTTCGGCTTACAGGAATCCTTAACGGTTTTGAGCATTTGAATCCTCGGTGGCAGATTCTTACTACAGACCGCTAGGTCAGCCCAGAACTCAAACTTCGTCGTGCCCCCCCCTCGTGAGGAGAACCAAGTAGCGACTAGCCCGTTGGTTGTAATTCTCTACTTGGAGTCGGAGCAAGGATTGCGATCTGTCTGAGCCTTTCGCCAGCCGGTTGGACTCTGAGAACCGCCCCCAAAAGGGAGGTCAGCGCCTCTCGAACGGACCGGCCGAACTTCGAATTAAGCAAGCTGATGCGCCCAGCACCATGACGGCACCAGCAGGCTGACCGGATCGAGTTCCTGG
>CALLYL010000160.1 GCA_937859535.1 uncultured Myxococcales bacterium | reverse complement strand
TTCAGAAGCCGAAACCACAGCTTTTTCCGCTCTGGGCGGAGGTCGGCTAGGATATCGCTCGGCAAGTTGTCGTCTTTCTGCTTGGTGAGCTTGTGGTATGCCACCATGAGAATCAGGACGACTGCGCCAATGCCCAGATACCAGTAGAGGTAGATCACGATGTTTCCCCCTCGTCTTGCTTGCCGCGCGGGAAAACAGTCATCCCGCCGATACCGTACCCCTCCGGGCCATCGTCGCCTTCGGCATGCCCGTTCTGGCGCACGTGGGTCTTTTTGATGATGCCTTTTTCGATCTCCAGGAACAGATCCCGCTCGTAGGTGCTGCCGTACCCCATATGGACATAGTTGAGCAACTTGCCTTGCGGAATCCGAATCGTTCCCGAGTACCAGTGTGCAAAGACTCGATCGGGGTAGCCTGGAAAGATGGTGGCCACGGAAGCCTCTCCGCCCCCCTCCAGCGTCCCATGCAACTCGACCAAGTACAAACGGCCGTCGACGATTTCCCATGTGCCGACATAACCGCGCCACAGGGCAGTGCAGTTGTATTCGAAGTTGGGACCGTCACCGCCCATCGCGAAGTACAGGCTCAAGGGATTGGTGCACATCGCGAGTTGCTGGCCCTCGTAGCTGAGTCTTTCTGAAATCTGCGCAGTCATGCTTTCTCCTCCTGGGATGCCATGCAACGATCCAGCACGGAAAGCGCCAGTGCGTAGATGCCAGGGCGTTTTTCCTCGCGCGGCCCAGCCACGTTGAGGGTGTTGATCCGGCCTGCAATCAGCCATTGAGTGATGCGATCTGCTGGCTCAGCCGGCACGCATTGATCCAGCTGAACCACACGATGCGGCTTGCCCATGCGTTCGGCAAACTGCAGCGTCTGCAGAGTGCCCCCGTCCAATTCCCCCACATTGAGAATCAGTGTTGCGTCGCTGTCCTGCACATTCAGCTTCGTGCGCTGGCGGTAACCGGCCGACTCGGTTTCGCGTAACTGATACTTCGCTGACGGAGGGCCATCCGAAGCGCGACGCCCCTGAGGACACCAGCCGCCATGCGGGATGCGATGGTTGCATGCCCAGTCCAGGGCCGCGCGATCAACCCCTGTCTGCCCACCGGAAACAACCGTGTTCGGTAACCAGTCGGGTAATGACGTCTGCAGACGCCGAGGAAACACGGCTTCGACAACCGTGCCATCGGCGAGAATCTCAACACGCTCATTGACACGCTGGTTTGGATCCTCAACCGGCTTTTCGTAATAGATCCGTGCAACATCGCCCAACTCAGCTTTGAGCCGGCGAGCCAAGGCCATGCCTCGCTCGTGAAAACGCGGCCAATCCAGAAGTGCGATCCCTGCTTCCCAATCATTCTGCGCTCGCTCGAATTCCGTCTGCCAAGCGGCAAAGGACTCCTGCAGTTCCTCGGAGATCGGGTGATCGCCGCCCCAGCCGCAGGTGTCGGCATGATTGGGGCCAAGTGCGTCCGTTCCTTCCCTGTTGATCCAACCGTAAGCACCGCCGTAATCCGGCATGATCGTGTAGCGCACGGGAAACTGCCGCTCAGGTTCGTGATTCATGCTACCCATCCAATCTCGCAGACCGCGAATCAGACTGAAGCCAGAAGTCTTCCGTGGCCGCGCCATATAGCGGAATAGCCTTGATCGGGGGCACATCGTTCAACCACAGCACGGGTACATTCACTCTCACGAACGATCCAGTCAGATCGGCAAAAACCTCCGCTTGTCCTCGGTGGCGAAACGGTTTCGTGATTGGTACGCCAGACCTGTTGCGCACGACCCATCCATCATCGGCAAGCTCAACCCAGCGTGTGTTGCTCCGGACCGCCATAGTGGTCTGCGCCAGTTCGAGACTCAGCACCCTTGCAATCGATCGAGCGGCGTCAGGCAAGGCAGACCGATAAAGTGCTTCCGGTGGGCCATAGCTTCGCCAGCGCGCAGACTGGAGTTCAGCCGTACTCCAGGCCACGCCATCCAGTTTCTGCACCTGCGACCACCACAGCATCAACTTCAATGCCAGCAAAGGCCAATCCTTCCGGAAAGGCGCATCCGGGGGCGGGACTTTGTTCTGCCGAGCAGAATCATCCTTGCTTGCCGCATGGAGATCGGCATGCCAATCGCTCTGGATTTCGTCCAAGAACAACACTTGCCTTCCGTCGTCGGTCTCCCGAACCCCTGTCCGGATATGGACAAGGACATTACGTGTCCGATAGTGGCGCGGCTTGTAACTCCCGGGCCAATCATCCAGTTGGATCAATATCTCGCGATAGCCGTCGTTGCCCGGCAGGGAGTAGCGCTCCCACTTCGATAAGGCATGATCCCTTCCCATTGACGAAAAGCGCTGGTTGATTTTGTGCTCGGCATATTCAATGGCGTCCTCTGGCGAATCGAAGCCCTCTGGAGGTTGTGCGATGAGCTTTCCTCGCTCGTCGAGCACCCACCACCAATCCGGTCGCCGCGTAAATAGGTCGGTGTAGCGGCAACGAACGACAGACCAGCCCAATGCCCGATGCCGATAACGAATGACGTACCAGCTCCCGTCTCCCTTGGATCCCCACAGGCCGCGCTTCTTATAGTCTTTCGCCGGCACCCACTGGCAGCACTCGTTCCACCCAGCCTTCGTCATGAAGCCAAAGCGGGATTCGCAGACAAACTTCGGTGTCACGTGGCGAAGATCGATCAGACGGACAACCTGTGCCTGCGATAACGTTTCCCCTGCGAACTGGGTTTCAAGGCGAATCAAGACGCCTGACTCGTCCAACTCCTCGGGCTTCACCCCTTTGCTGGTCATAGCCCGCAAAGTTGCAGCCCACTGCTCGGCGCTGGCTCGCTTCAATCCCAGTCCGCGAATCAGACTTGGCAGCGATGACGTCAGGGGCGGCCGAGCCACTTCGATGCTGTAGAGGTTTTCCGGAATGCGGGAACGCTTTGCGAGTTCGCCTAGAAAATGGCCGACGAGGGACTCATACCAATGGGTGAAGCGGTCCAACTCCGGTGACTTGCGCCGCCGTAAGTCGGCTACCCATTCGGCTGCCGATTTCCCCGTAAACCGATGATTTCGGAAGCCACGCTCTCGTCGGACGACATCAAGCAGGGGCGCATAATCCCAACACACCGCACCTTTCTGAAGACGATGGCGCTGGCGACGCTGGCGTTCGTCAAACCGGCTTTCGCTCAATGCCAGCACAGAGCCATCCAGTGCGGTATAGGAATAGTTGGGCTGCGCTTTGTCCGGCATTGCCACTGATCCACTAAAGTAGCCTGGGCCGCATGCTCTTCGCCCTCTCCGAGGCTTCTCGGAACAGGGCTTCGAGATCTTCGTTGAGCGTCAGGTCGGCACTTAGATGCTGGATTTCCGGCGTTGCCACGATCCACGGACGCCACAGCCCATCCTGGCAGCTGACGTGGCGTTCGAGCGCCACCATGGTCCATGTAGGGGCTTGCAACGCCAGCACTGCATCAATCCACGGGCAACGGCGGGACAAGACGTCCAATAGCCAGACCTCGGGGGATAGCGCGGGCAAGATGTCTTCAGGCGGCACGAGCACATCGCGACACCCAGCGCGTTCGAAATCCGTATGCGCCCCACACACGATCACCATGGGATTCCCGCCATGGCCCTGCCATTCAGCGACTGCGGCAGCGATCATCGAACGTGCAGGCGCAGTGACCTCGAGCCCGATGACGATGACGGCTTTCTCGAAATCGAAGAGCGTCCCACCCTCTTCGGCAAAGCTCAGCACCGGCCCCAGCTTACTTCGCTGTCGATCCTGAATTCGTTCCAAGCCCTTGCGACGACTGTAGGGGGGCTGCTTCCGGTAGAGCACCCAGCGATCGCCCATCTCCTTGTCGAAACCAGTTATCTCGCCCTCGTCTCGTGCTGACAGGATGTAGTTGCCTAGACGCCGACCATGTACCTCAATCAGTTCCTTGACTGTTGTGGCACCCAAACCGCCACCTTCGATAAACAGATCACCGGGGGCAAGCCCTTCGCTAAAAAACCAAATCTCGGAGTCCCATGCCTCGTTATCAATCGTGTAGTCCACAAGGGCACTGAGATGTAGGGCGTTGCCGGCCGCATGCCCCGTGCGCCCTGCCCGTCGACGTTGTTCCGTCGCCATCATGTGTAGAACGCGGTAATCCCCACGAGCACGGTAGGCAACGGAAGCCAGTTCACCGTCTCGGAGTAGTTCTCCGAGCTTTTTGAAAAAGGCTGGCGAGTGGCTCGACTCGTTCGGAATCGACTCTTGGCATTTCGCGAGTGCGACACGGCGATCCAGGTAGCAATATGGATGTTTGCCTGCACGAATGCGGGCAACAATATGGCGAAGGAGATGATCGTTCCAGTCCAGTCTGCTCTGGGCCGCACGAGCAATGGCCAGCGACTGCTCGGCATATGCTTGCATCACCGACGAGTTGCGGTAGGTCAGCCAGACTTCATCCTCGGGTTCAGTGTCGTCCCCTGCCCAATAGAACAGTTGGTCGAAATCCTGGAACGGCATCTGTCCTTCTGGCCAGGCATGTGCCCCCCTTTCGGAGCGTGAGGTATGCTCATCGCGGGCACGGGCCACCCGACTGGCAACACCAAGCGGAAGTTCGTCGAGGACAACCGACGTGTAGGCCCAGATGTCCCCTGGGCGATCGATCAACAGCAGCTCGTATACGCGGTGCGCGTTCCCCGCTTCCTCGATCAGTTGCCTCAATGGACTGGATTCGAGACGCACGCGAAATGGGTGCTTCGAATTTCGGAAGCCCACCTCGCCGAAATCAATGACCAGTTCGCTCTGGTATGCAGTCATTGCGTACCTCGATAACGGTGTCGGTGTCGGTGTCGGTGTCGGTGTCGGCGGCGAAGGCCACTGCCTTCACGAACACGCCCAGTGGGCTGCAAGTATTTTCCACGTGCTATTCCCTGATTGCGATCTCTTGCTGCTTGGTGGCGGGATCTTCTACAAGGGCGACCACCGCATCTTCTTTTCCGCTCGTGATCAAGGTCCACAGAGCCCGGCACTTGGCCAGCGCGTCGCCTGACGTATCCTCCAATTGCTTGATCAGGCCCAGTTCCAGTTCGGCACGCTGCTTAGCTTTGCGTCCGCCATACTCGTCGACGAGGTAGTCACCGGCCACATTCATGGCCTTGATCAGGGCATCCTCGTCCGTCCTGATGCCTTGCCAGAAAAATCGATTTGTCATGGCCTCGCGCGGAAACTCCGCGATCCCCTTGAGGAGCGCGAAGGCCTGACCCCACGGCGACGACCACTCCGACTTCTGCGACGGATTGAAGGCCACAGGAGAGTACGCAACCTTGGGAATCAGCTTGTCAGCCTTTGTCTTGCCCAGACGCACCTTGAGTTCATCCAGGATATTGGTGACGGCGTTGTCAGGGATCTTCCCGCCAGGGTGATAGGCCTCGTACATGCGTTGTGCGTCGTTGCGGATGCGCTCGCGCTGCGACCCCAGGAAGGCCTGGATGTCGTCACCCACGGTCTCTCCGAGAAGCTTCTTCGCGTCGTCGTTCGCGGCCGTCAGCGCCGCCTCGAAAAGCGGGATGGCCTGCTTGGGCATCCACCGGACACCATCGGCCAGCGCGAACGAATAGCGCGGCAGCAACTCCCCGGATACCCGGCGCAGTCTGTCAATCTTTTTGAGCGTCGCCTCATCGAACGGAGCTACCTTGATCGAGGTCTGCGCCCTGACCATCCCGGTCTGACGAAAGCTGTCCACCCCGAACCACTCTGGTTTGACCGGCGCCTCCAGCGGCGGAATGCGGCTCAACTTATCCACCGAAACCAGTGCGCCGAGTTCGAAGACCCGCGCCACGTATTCCGATAGGGGGTCGAGTTTGGGGACGCCGATGGATTCCGTCGGGGATGGGAGCGCTTCATTGTTCTGGTCCACGAGAACTACCTCGCCGGACTCCGGGTCGACGACGGCCCGCACCGGTGGCTCGGTGGCTGATTCGTGACCAAGGCAGCGCCGCCGGTAGTCCTCCCACAAGCGGGCAGCTTCCACGTCACCCTCGGGCAGCACCAGGTTCGGCATCGACGTAGCGACATCCGGACGCAACGGACCCGCGATGCCCCACAGGTAGTCAAACCACTTCCGGCAGGCTTCGAAGGTCGCCGCAGTGACGACCGAAGCAAGGTTCGCTTGCGAGGGTGACGCTGGAGCGAACCCCATGTTCTCAGTCGGACCTACCGAAACCGCCCCGTCACCATCCAAGCCGCAAAGACACAAGAGATTGGATGACCGGTCGAGCAGTGACGCTTCCGGGAACACTTTGAAGGCGGCGCGATCACCGTGACGCTCGACCAACCGAAGAAGGTTCTGAAGATCCGACTCCGAGGTCCGGCACGTCGGGTGGATGCTGATCACCAGCCGCAGCATGGTCTCGGCATTATCAGCGAGGTACCCCTCCATCCAGTTCACCGCCCTGGCGTCGATCGCAGAAACCACGCCAAACACACTACACGCGGCCCGCGCGGCCACCTCGAACGGGAGGTTGGCCTCGTACCTGCCCACCCCAGCGCTGACGCGAGGCTCAGGCCACACAAATGGCATCTGCGGGGTGATTGGCTTGCTCACGAGGCCTCCTTTGGCGGTTCGGTCACGTGGCGATCAAGAGTCCTGATCACCTGCACAAACCTAAATGGTAATCACAGTGCAGCTGATATATGCACGACAATAATGCCTTGGACACATTCTAGAGCAGCTTATATACTTCATGCAATAGGCCTAATCAGCCTTCGCTAACTAGAATGAGCACCCCAGGATGTCGAAAGAACAGCTTGCCGACCTGACCCAACCGCAACGCGATCGCCTTGCGTTCGTGGAGTTACGCGTGCGATTCATTGGGGAGATCCGACGGCAGGACTTGGTGTCACGTTTTGGCATCCAGTCCGCCGCTGCCACCAGGGATTTGGCCCTGTACAAGGAACTGGCCGCCGGCAACATCGACTACGACTCCAAGGGCAAGTCCTATGTCCTTGGCTCTGACTTCCACCCAGTCTTCGACTTCCCTCCGGAGCGTGTGCTGTCCTGGCTGACCCAGGGGTTCGGAGATGGTGAGCCGGTAAGACTAAAAGCTTGGGTTGCGTGCGAAAGCCCTTCTCGACTGACGCACCCAGAGTTGGACGCGCTGGCCAGCGTGACCAGAGCGATCCACCACGAAAGCCCTCTCAAGATCGAATACCACTCGATCTCGAGTGGCTGTACCGAGCGGGAGATTGTCCCATTTGCGCTGATAGATAACGGCCTGCGCTGGCACGTCCGCGCCTTTGATCGAAAAACGCAGGAATTCCGAGACTTCGTCATTACCCGGATCAGACGCCCGGTGGTGCTGAAGGGAAAGCAGCTGGAGCCCCACGAGACCAGCGATCAGGACATCCAATGGACCCGGATCGTGGAGCTGGAGCTCGTGCCTCACCCAGATCAACCGCGACCTGAGATCACGGAGATGGACTACAGCATGCAGGACGGCGCGTTGCGGTTGAAGCTGCGTGCAGCCACTGCTGGATACATCTTGCGCAAGTGGAGCGTGGACTGTTCGCCAGACCATAGCCTGCGCGGCCACGAGTACCGGCTCTGGCTGAAAGATCCGCTGGCGATCTACGGCGTGAAGAACGCCGTGCTGGCACCTGGCTACCGGTCTCCTGACCAACAGCGGCTCGAAGCCGAGTCGGACTGAGGGCAGTACATGCTGGCAGAACTCGAAAGACTCATCGGGGAAATCGGCGACCTCAACAGCAAGTTGGTCTTGCTGGTCGGAGCCGGCCGCAGTGGCAAGACCAAGCTGCTGCGCGAGCTGGGCACCAAGCTCAACATCGAGCCCCTGAATGTGGGCCTGGAACTGGGCCGCCGGTTGGCTGCAACGCCGAACAACAAGCGGGGCTTCTCTGCCGGCGAACTGCTGCGCGAGATCGCCGACAAGGAACGCACGGACGCCCCGCTGCTGCTCGACAACATCGAGCTGTTGTTCGAGAAGAACTTGCAAATCAATCCGCTTGATCTGGTCAAGCGGCTGGCTCACTCCAAGCGCGTCGTGGCCGTGTGGCCGGGCGAGCTCCGAGGTGATCGGCTGATTTACGCCGACATGAGCCATCCAGAACATCGCGACTACAGCCGTGACGGCGTGGTCG
>CALLYL010000159.1 GCA_937859535.1 uncultured Myxococcales bacterium | reverse complement strand
ATCGCCTTTTCGATGTCCGCAGGACCGGCCCCCGGATAAAACGTCGCGACCCGGATCACCGGAATCGTGATGTCAGGGAACAGGTCCACCGACAGACGGAGCAGGGACTGCATCCCCAGCACCACGGTCATCAGCGACAGCATCAAGATCAGGATTGGATTTCGCAGCGCCAGACGGGTCAGCCACATCGGTTCCTCTAGGTACTGCGGGGTAGTCCCGAACACAATTGGGAAGTTGCGTCCACCCTGGAATCCGTGGGTCCGGGGAGTGCTCTAGGCGGGCGGGAACACTCGCACCGTTCCGTCATAGCAGCCGCTCGCCACCGTTCCGTCATCGCAGAAGGTGACGCTGCGGACGAAGCCGGGGTGGCGGTGGCTGTGGTGCAGGGTGGGGGTAGCCGACATATCCCACACGTGGAGCTGGTTGTCCTCGCCGCCCGAAGCGAGCCGGGTACCGGAGCTACTGAGTGAGTAGACCTCGCCGTGGTGGGCTGGGAAGTGGTGTAGCTCGTGCAGCGTCGTGCCATCTGGTTGGTACACCGCGAGGCTGCCGTCGGCAAACCCAGCCACCAATCGACCGCTTGCCAGCCGATGGAGCGCATGGACCGCGCCGCATGCCGGACGCAGTTCAACCTGGTGGGTCGGGTGGTCCCGCGACAGCAGCCGGAGCACGCCCTCTTCATCGCCACACACCAACCGCTCCGGGTCAAGGCCGGCAATCGACCACAGCCACGTGGGGGACAGCGGGTGGATTTCTGTCAGCGTGCCGTCGGTTGTAAAGCTGTGCAGTCGGCCATCGGCCGAGCCGACCAGGACTCGGTCGCCGTGAGTCGCGATGCACAGCACCGCCCCATCGCCGCGATGCAGCACGGTGGGCTGTCCCGTTTCCAAGTCCCAGCGAGTCAGCGTGTGATCTCGGCTGCCGCTCCACAGCGTAGCTCCGACCCGAGCCAGGCTACTGACCGAGTTGGCTGTGCCGGTCAGCACCTGTACGCAGTGCCAGTCTTTGCTGGCCCGCTGCCACAACCGAATGCTGCGGTCCCGTGATGCCGAGGCGAGCCGTCCCGCGCCTAGCGAAATCACCGACCACACATAGCCGCGATGACCCAGCAGTCGCGTCCCATCGGTGGTGGGCGTGGCTGGAGCTGGACCTTCGCGGCGGTACAGGACATCGGTGCGCAGGACGTATTTGCAGCCGGCGGGAACTGCCTCGCCGTCGTGCCACAGTTGATGGTCAAAGACGATGACGGTGCCACGCTCCGGTCTGACGCCACCGAGCAGCTCACCATGACGGGCGCTGTAGAACCGGGTCGCGCCGCCGCTGAACTCGTCCGCGCTGTTTAGGTAGAGCTGACAAGTCAGCCGCGAAGCGATGTTCTCGCCAGCGGTGTGTGCGCCGTCTTGATGGATGCGAAACGACTGGCCGGCCTCATAGCGGCAGATGCGAAAACGAGCATTCAAGCCAACGCGGTGCCACATCCCGCTGTCATCAGATAGCTCCTGTGGGAGTTGCGACCCAATCAGGCCATCCAGCCACGTCGCTAGCTTTGGATCATCGAAGACCAAGCGGTCGTTGTCGCGGTATGAAGGCGGATAATCGACGCCGGTTACGCCGATTCCACGCTGCACGGCGTTGGCGATGAGCTGCTGAC
Organism: uncultured Myxococcales bacterium; assembly: GCA_937859535.1. Taxonomy (GTDB): domain Bacteria; phylum Myxococcota_A; class Polyangia; order Palsa-1104; family JAEUJZ01; genus JAEUKA01. The sequence continues at coordinate 5,331 of CALLYL010000159.1, read as the reverse complement.
AGAGGTGCTCGCTAACGGCCTCCCGAATGACAAAGCAGGTGGCTTCGGTGGCAAAGCCTACGCGCTCCTTTTGCATTGGTTCCCCCACGGCCCGCTGCCGTTCTCCCGCCAAGTATGTCGCCGCCCAAGCGCGAGCGACAGGCCCCAAGGATTGCGATTTACTCGGGACCGTCGGCGTAGTAAGCGGGGCGAATGACGACCCTTGCTTCTCTCAATCCGCCCGAGTGGGCCATGCCGCGTGGTTACTCAAACGGAGTGCTGGCACCGTATGGTCGACGCCTGCTGGCGGTGGCTGGCCAGATTGGCTGGCTCCCCAATGCGACCATGGTGACGCCGATTGATGGAGAGGACGCATTCGTTGCGCAGTTTCGCCAAGCACTCCACAACGTCGCGACCATCGTACGTACGGCGGGTGGGGAACCTGCCGATGTGATGTCGCTGCGCCTGTACGTTACCGATAAGCACCGCTACATCGCGGCCACCCGCGAGCTGGGTCGCATCTACCGCGAAGTGTTCGGCAAGCATTACCCGGCCATGGCGTTGATCGTGGTCGCGGGTCTGCTGGAAGACACCGCGCTGCTTGAGATCGAAGCGCTCGCCGCGATTCCCTAGACCGATTTCGGCTTCGCAGCCGCTGTTGGCTTCGCGGTCGCCTTGGGTTTTTTGGGCTTGGGCAGCGGTAGCTCGCGCGCGGTGATGCGGCAGAGCTCGCTCAGCCACTCGCCGTCATCCCAGCGGTCACCCGGGATCAGGAAGTGTAGCTTCGCCGAGGGGTAGGGCGGTGCCTCGGTGGGCGTCCCGATGTACTTACGCCCCGGTTCGGTGGGCCGGACAAAGAGCTGATCGTCGCAGACCAGCGCGAACATCTTGCCGTCTAAGTACACGCCGTACTCGCCGAACATCTTTTTGCTGGAAATGGTCCCTGCCGCAGCCATCTGGTCGACGATGTAATCCACGGTGCTTTGTTTGGACGCCATGCCTGTTCCTTCGCCAAAGTTTCGATAGGGGATGCGCGGTCTTGCGCGAGGAGACCCGTCATACCATCGTCCAACATCGCAGACACGCTCAACCAGCCAGCCGCTTGGCATCCAACCCAGATGATGGAAAGCCCAGAGGTTCCCGATCTCCGCAGCGGCGGGTTCCTTGGACGGCTGATCACGGTGGGCCTGTGGCTCAAGCTCCTTGTCGGCGTGGGTTTGGTGGTCGCCGGAGTTCTGTCCTTTTACGAAGATCCCCGTGCCGCACTCCTCCTCGGCGCGTTCGGCTTCGCCATGGCCCTACCGGTCGTTGTGTGGCTGCGCAGCGAATAACGCCGTGCAGCACGCGTTTGTCGAGCAAAAGTGGTGGCGGAGCGGCGTTGCGCACGGTTTGGACGAACTTTGGGTGGGGAGGGTCTTGTGGGATGGCTGTTTGGGCGAGTTGCGGTAGATTGCGGCACCAGTTGACCTGGCGGTTCAACAAGGACTCGCGATGCTCAAGCTCATCATTGGCAACAAACGGTATTCCTCGTGGTCGATGCGGCCGTGGGTGGCGCTGACTTCAACCGGGGTGGCCTTCGAGGAAGAGCTGATCCCGCTCGATCAGCCCGGCACCGCCGCCGAGCTTGCGCGTCGCAGTCCAGCGGGCCGGGTGCCGGTGCTGGTGGACGGCTCGCTGAGCATTTGGGACTCGCTGGCGATTTGCGAGTACCTGCACGAAAAGTTGCCTGATGCGCACCTGTGGCCGACGGATCAAGCGGCGCGAGCGATTGCGCGTTCGGTCTGTGCCGAGATGCACTCAGGCTTCCAAGCGCTGCGCAACGACCTGTCGTGCCGGATCTATCCGCCCTCTGTGCCGGTGCCCAAAGCGGTGCCGAGTGAGGCCGCGCAGAAGGATATCGCTCGCATCACGACGCTGTTTGCCGAGCTACGCCACAAGTTTGGCCAGTCGGGACCGTATCTGTTTGGGCGCTTTGGCATTGCCGATGCGTTCTATGCGCCAGTCGCCATTGGGCGGTTTCTGACCTACGACGTGCCGCTGGCCGGTGCGGCCAAGGAATACGTGGCGGCGCTCGCCGAGCATCCAGCGGTGCGGTCCTGGGTCGACGGGGCCCACCGCGAGACGCTGCGTGCTCCGCTGCATGAATAACATGTGCTCAACCTGACTCCTCGAAACGAGGAAGGATGGCCCCATGCTCTCAGCCAAGACCTTTCGCTACGAAGTCCGTGACCACATTGCGACGATCACCCTCGACCGTCCCGATACCCTGAACTCGCTGACGTTTGCGGTGTATCGCGAGCTGACCGACCTGTTTCGCGCGCTGCGGGACGAGAGCGACATCCGCGCCGTCCTCATCACCGGTGAGGGGCGGGCCTTTTGCTCGGGCGGCAGCGTCAATGACATCATTGGACCGCTGCTGTCGATGACCGACCCGGAGCTGCTCGCGTTTACGCGGCTGACCGGCGAGCTGATTGGCAATATTCGCGCGCTGCCAAAGCCGGTGGTCGCGGCGCTCAACGGGACGGCGGCGGGCGCGGGGGCGGTGATTGCGCTGGCCTGTGATCTGAGGGTCGCGGTCGAGACGGCCAAGCTCGCGTTTCTGTTTGTGCGGGTCGGCCTGGCGGGGGCGGACATGGGCGCGGCGTGGCTGCTGCCTCGGGTGGTGGGCCTTGCGCGGGCGACCGAGATGCTGATGCTCGGCGAGCCGGTGGTGGCGACCGAGGCGCGGGCGATGGGACTCGTCAACTACGTGACCCCGGATGCGGCCTCGTGTCTGCACAAGGCGCGCGAGCTGGCGCAGAAGCTGGCCCAGGGTCCAAGCTTTGCGCTCGGGATGACCAAGACGATGCTCGATGTGGAGGCGCACCTGAGTCTGCCGCAGGCGCTCGAAGCCGAGGCCCAGGCGCAGCAGATCTGCATGGGGACGGTCGATTTCCGCGAGGCGCACGCCGCCTTCATCGCCAAACGTCAGCCGAACTTCGTGGGGCGCTGAGCGATGAGCCAACCTGCCAAAGCGAACTCGGCGCCGCGTACGCTGCAAGACAAGCTCGGCGCGATCTTGGCCGCACCGCTCGGTCGTCCGGACGGGGCCGAGGATCTGCTTGCCCAAGTGGCACGGCTGCCGGTGCTTGTCGACGAACCTCCGCTGCAAGCGGCGCGGACGGCGCTGCGCAACCTGGCGGCGGCGGGGCTTTTGCGGCATGCGGTGATGCAGCCGGGGCAGGCGCGGGTGTCGGTGGCGACGCTGTGTCTGCTTCGTTCGGCGCTTGGGTACGTGTCGCCGCTGTATGACCTGATGTTTGCGATGCAGGGGCTCGGCAGCTACGGCGCGATGGCCTCGGGCTCGGCACCGGACGGGTTTGCAGCGGGGGTGACGGCGGGCGAGATCATCTGCGGCATTGGCCTGAGCGAGCCGGGGGCGGGCGGCGATGTCTCGCAGATTGCGACGCGGGCGGTGCCGTCAGAAGGTGGCGGCTATGTGGTCGATGGCGACAAGGTGTTCATCTCGAATGCCGGGGTGGCGACGCACCTGGTGCTGTACGCGCGCACCGATGACCATCCCAAGAAGGGGCTGACGGCATTCCTGTTGCCGATGAACACGCCGGGGGTCGAGGTGGAGCCGATGCAGCTCCTGTGCGACGACCATGTGATCGGTCGGGTGCAGCTACGCGGGGTGCGGCTGCCTGCGGAACTACGCCTGGGAGCCGAAGGGCAGGGGATGTCGCTGGCGATGCAGACGCTGGAGCTGTTTCGTCCCACGGTGGGCGCGGCAGCAGTGGGGATGGCGCGGCGGGCGCTCGACGAAGCGCTCGAATACACGCAGTGGCGGCAGCAGTTTGGGCAGCAGCTCTCGGCGATGCAGGCGACGCAACTATCGCTGGCCGAGATGGCGACCGACTGTGAAGCCGCCGCGCTGCTTGTCCAGCGGGCCGCTCAGCTCGCCGAGTCCGGTCAGCCGCTCGGCAGTGCCAGCTCGATGGCCAAGCTGTTTGCCACCGAAGCCGCCCAGCGAGTCGTCGACCGCGCCGTCCAGCTAGGCGGCGGCCAGGCGCTCGTCCGAGGCCACGTCCTAGAGCGCCTCTACCGCGACGTCCGCGCCCTCCGCATCTACGAAGGCACGAGCGAAATCCAAAAACTAATCATCAGTCGACACCTGCTGCGCGGCTCGTAGCTGGCTACAAATACCGGTCGATAAACGCGAACTGGTCTTCCCAGCAGCGGCGGGCGGCTTGTCGGAAGACGAAGGCGTGGAAGGCGTGGATTTCGCCGGGGTAGTAGCGCGCTTCGTGGGGGACGCGGCGCCGATCGAGGGCGCGGGCGAGGCGGCGGGTGTCGTCTAGGAGGGGGTCGGCGGTTCCGACTCCGGCGAACATCGGGGGCAGCGGTCTTTCGGTGGGCAGACCCTGCTCTAGCAGTAGCAGAGGGTCGGCCAGCTCGGCGCTCTCGCCATGAATCGAGGCATCGTGGCCAAGATAAGCTTCGGCAGTCTCCTGGAGTCGGTCGGTGAGGAAGCTCGACAGCGGACGACGGCGGGTGAAGCGCTGCCAGTCGCTGACCTGGAGCATGCCGCACATCGGAATCACGGCGCGGGGGACGATGCCCTTGGCGAACACGGACTCGGCCCAGGGTTCGCGGCGACGGGTGCAGGTCAGCAGTGCGAGGGACAGGGCGAGGTTTGCTCCGGCGGACTCTCCGGCAAACAGGATGCGGCTTGGGTCGCCGGAAAAGCGGGCGGCGTGCTCGACCGCGAAGCGATAGGCGGCGGCGACATCTTCCAGCGCGGCGGGGAACGGATGCTGCGGCGACAGGCGGTAGTTGACGTTCATGACCACCATGCCGCGTCGCGCAAACGCGAGTCCCATCAGCCAGTGGGTGTCCTTCGACAGGATGCGGAAGCCGCCGCCGTGGATGTACAGGACGACCGGGTAGGGCGGCTGATAGACGGTGCGGGGATGCTCGGCGCCCGGCGTGGGCACGTAGACATCGAGCTGATGAGACGGGCCGCCACCCGGACGATACGGGACATCGTAGGTGACATCGACGCCGTGCCGCTGCGGGCGGGCCATCGGATGCAGCTTGCCAAGGCGGGCCAGTCCTTCCCAGCCGTAGTCGAATACGGCGCGACCGAGTCGTACCCGCAAGCGCTCGTGGAGCCGGGCGGGAGTTTCCAGGCGGGGCGGACTGTGGGAGGACATGCTTACCTCGGAGGCTGAGCGGCCAGGCTGTGCAGGCTGACGACCCGAATTGGGGACAGCGCTGGGTCTTTGACCGTGATCACAACCTCTTCACCGGGTAGCACGTCAAGCAGGTTGTCCGAAAAGACCGCGTCTTCACCCGCCGACAGCCACAGCG
>CALLYL010000158.1 GCA_937859535.1 uncultured Myxococcales bacterium | reverse complement strand
AGTTTTTGCAAGCGCGCAACGGCGGTGGCCTCGCGGCGCTGTACGGAGTCACCCCAGCGCCCGCCGAGCCGGTGACCGTGACGGGTGCCAGCGTCGGCGGCTGGGAAGCGTTCGAGCTGCAAGAGCTGTGTACCGGACAGATTGCCCTGCGCTCCCAAGGTCGCCGCTACGTCAGCGTCGATTCGTCCAACACCGCGCTGCAATGTCTAAGCAGCCAGGTCGGCCCGCGAGAGCTGTTTACGATGCAGGTCGAGGGAGATCCCGCCGTGCTGCCGCAGACCATCCGTTTGCGCTCGGCGGTGAGTGGTGCCAGCCTGAGCAGCCTGGGCATCAGCGGCGGAGTGCCAAAGCCGCCCAGCGGGGGCTTCAAACCACCGACCACCACGCTCCCCATTCCCGGTCGGCCTTCGCTCGGCCTGGGAGCGCTGGTCGACTTTTGCAACCTGACCGTGCTCGATGTCGAAGATGATCTGACGACGCTCAGCGGTCGCCAGGTGTTCTTGGTCGCCAAGCACAGCGGCCACGCGCTCGAGGTTCCTTGCGGCTACACCGACAACGGTCGCGGCCTGTGCCAAGGGTCGTTCATCAAAGCGGACCATCAAAAGTGGACGCTCACCCACGCTGGCAGTGGCTGGTTCACGCTGCAAAGCCGACCGACCAACTGCGCCATCGACATTTATTATGCCCAGACCACAAGCGGGGCGATTGCGCTGCAGTGGCCGCTGCACACTGGGGACAACCAGCGCTTCTCGCTCATCCCCACCGGGGACGGCTACTACGTCATCACCGCCAAGCACAGCGGCCTGGCCCTGACCATTGACGGTGCCAGTGCGGCCAGCGGGGCTCGCGTGATCCAGATGCCGTACACCGGCGGCGACAACCAGCGCTGGAAGCTCACCCTCGCTTCGCCGGGTCAAAGCTCGCCGTGGACCGCGCTCGGCGGAGGACTCAGCTCGCTCCCGGCGATCGCCAGCTTCGCACCGGGTCGACTCGACATCTTTGCCAAGGGACTCGATGACGGTAGCTATCAGATGTGGTCGGACGGAACCTGGCACCCCTGGGTCGCTCATGGTGGGGTCTTTTTGAACGATCACGTCTCGCTGTCGCCGTACCCAAACCGGTTGGATGTGCTCAGCCGGGGCCGAGACAACGCGATCTATCAGAAGTGGTGGGATGGCAGTACCTCGGGCGGCTGGACTTCCCTGGGTGGCCAATCGGCGGCCAGCCCGGTCCTGGTCTCGCCACGGCGCGGTCGCTGGGACATCTTCATCCTGGGCACGGACAAGGCGATCTGGCACCGCTACGCCGACAACGGCTGGAGCGGGTGGATCTCGCTCGGCGGCGGACTGCTCGACCCCCCGGCGGCGGTCTGTCGAGACACTCGCTATGACCTGTTTGCCCGAGGGCTCGACGGATGCCTCTATCAGAACACCTTCAGCGGCGGCAAGTGGTCGAACTGGCAGCACCTAAGCGGCGGTCTGTCCGGACAGCCTACGGCGGTCACCACCGATGTGGGCTGCTTGGACGTGTTCGTGCGCGGCACCGACACCCAGCTCTGGACGCGCAGCTTCCGCAACAACGCTTGGGGCGGCTGGACACCGCTCCCCGGTCAAGGCAGCGCCAATCCCGGAGCACTCGGTAGCGATCCGGTCGCGATCTCGGTGGGCCCGTCTCGCATCGACGTGTTTGCGCTGGGCAGTGATCGTGCCCTGTGGCATCGCCGCAAGACGGGAGACAACTGGCTACCGTGGGAACGGCTGGGTCCGATGCCGATGAACTGCAAACCTGCGGTGTGTTCGTCGCGACCGGGCCAGATCGACCTCGCCATCATCAATGCGGACAAAGCCCTGTACTACTACCGCATGAACGGCTAGCGGCGATCTTCCCGCACCCATTTGTCAGGCCTACGACGGGCCTGATTCTTCCAAACGACGGGACAAGGTCTGCCGGGTCACGCCCAGATGTTGGGCGGCGACGGTTCGATTGCCCCCGCACAGGGCGAGTACGCGACGGATATGGGCCAGTTCGACCTCGGCCAGCGTGGCAATGGGGCCGTTGCTGGGCTCGCTGACCGGGCCGCTCGGCAGCCGGGTTGGCACCGGTGCCAGCTCTGCCGGGAGGTATTCGGGTTGCAGCAGCGTGTCGTCGTACAGCAGGGCAGCCCGCGAGATCATCGCCCGCAGTTCACGGACGTTGCCGGGCCAGCCATAGCCGGTAAGCAGCGATTTGGCGGAGCTCGCAATCCCCTGCCAGGCCTTGCGGTACTCCTGGTTTGCGGCGAGCAGGAAGTGTTCGGCAAGCAGCACGATGTCATCGGGTCGCTCGCGCAGCGGTGGCAACTCGACGGTCATCGCGTTCAGCCGGAACAGCAGGTCGCCGCGAAACTCCTTGCTCGCGGCCATCGCCCGCAGATCCCGGTGGGTGGCCGCGACGACCCGCACGTCGACCTTGCGCAGCGCGGTGGCCCCAACCCGCCGAAACGTCCGCTGTTCCAAAAAGGTCAGGAGCTTGGCTTGGGCACTGAGGCTTAGATCGCCAATCTCATCGAGAAACAGCGTCCCCGTGTCGGCAATCTCAACCAGTCCGAGCTTGCGCTCACGGGCATCGGAAAACGCGCCGCGTTCATGACCAAACAGCTCGCTCTCGACCAAGGTCTCGGGCAGCGTCGAACAGTTTAGCTCGACAAACGGACCACTGCGTCGCGGCGAGCGCTCGTGCAGGAGCTGCGCCACCAGTTGCTTGCCGGTCCCGCTTTCGCCCTGAATCAGCACCGTCTGCACCGGGCTGCGCGCAATCAGCTCGATTTCCCGCAGCTTGCCGACCATCACCGCCGAGGAATACAGAAGTCCGCCGCTGTCGTGCTGCTGCCGGGCCCGCCGCGCCAGATAATCGACGCGCCCTTCGAGTTCGCTGGTCCGCGCCGCGTTGCGAACGGTGGTGACAATCTCTTCCAGCTCGAACGGCTTGCGGATGAAGTCGTAGCCACCGAGCTTCATCGCCTCGACCGCTTGCTCCAGCGTGGCGTGGGCGCTGATCAGGATCACCTTGGTTTCGGGTGAGAGCTGGCGGATGCGGCGCAGCACCTCGATGCCGCTGATGTCGCCGAGCACCAGGTCGAGCAGCACCACATCGGGTCGCGTGGCCACAAAGGTCTGCCAGGCCTGCTCGCCCGAGCTGGCCGCCGTGACCTCGAAGCCCTCCTGGAGCAGCACCCCCCGCAGAGACTGGAGGATCAGGGCTTCGTCGTCGGCAACCAAGACATGCGCAGACATAGCCCTCTTCTACCACGCCGCCGTCAAGCTGTCGCAGCTGGACTGGGTCTCAAGCGCTGGCGGAATCTCCTC
>CALLYL010000157.1 GCA_937859535.1 uncultured Myxococcales bacterium | reverse complement strand
ATGTTGTGGTGGATCATACCGGGAACCCCATCACCGCAGACACGACGGTCACCGCGACCACCAACAAGTGCCAAGGCTTCTGCCCGATCCCTGCCACGGGGACGACCGCCGACCTCTACGCCGTCTGGGGCATCAGCCCGTCTGCAGTCTACGCGGTCGGCACCGGTGGCACAATCCTCAAGTGGAACGGCACTGCTTGGTCCACCGTTCCCAGCGGCGTGACGACAACCCTGCGCGCAGTTACGGCCCCCCGCGACAACACCTCGCTGATTCTTGCAGGCGGCGACAATGGGCTCCTGCTGGCCTGGACCGGCAGCGGGTGGGTTCGCTTTAACCCCGCGCCTCCGGTGTTCCAGATCAACGCCGTTGGCGCCAACAAGTTCGCATCGAGCCTGTACATCGCGGGAAGCGGCGGCACGTACCTGGTTTGGGACGGCAACAGCAAGTGGAACGTTCCCGCTGGTTACAGCAACTCGAAGCAGCTGACTGGGATTTCATTTATGCCGGGCACCGACGAACACTATCTGTCGGGTGCGGCCGGTCTCATGGTTCGCTACGACCCAGCAGGGATTGGCTTCAAATATCCAGGCCAGACCAGCAACAGCAGCGCCAACCTCAATGCCGTCTGGGCCGCTACACAAGCCATCTATATGGTCGGCGAGGGCGGCACGATCGTCCGGCGCAGGGCCGGCAGCGGCCAAGACGGCGCGGTTGGGACGAGCGGCACCAGCGCCAACCTGCGGGCCGTCTCGGGCGCCAACGATCAGACCATCTTCGCGGTCGGCGATGGCGGGACGGCACTCCTCGGCAACGGCACAAGCTGGACCAAGCTCCCGACGATTACCAACCAGACCCTCTACGGTGTCTACGCGGTCGACAGCAGTACCGTCATCGCCGTCGGAGCGGCAGGCACCGCCCTTCGCTATAAGCCCTAGTAGGCGGAGCGGTCTCGATGCAAACCATCGCCTCAGACAGTCAAGTCGGCAACTATCGGATTGGTCGGAAGCTCGGGGAAGGCGGAATGGGGGCTGTGTTTGAAGCCGTACATCTCGGAATCGGACGGACGGTCGCGATCAAGGTGCTGCTAAGCGAACATGCCCGCAACCGAGAGATCGCCACACGGTTCTTCAATGAAGCAAGGGCCGTGAATCTGATCACCCACCCAGGGTTGGTTCAGGTCTCCGATTTCGGTCAGTTGCCCGATGGTACGGCATATCTGGTGATGGAACTTCTGAAGGGCGAGTCTCTGTCGCAGCGGCTGGCCAAGTCTGGAGGTCGACTCCCCCTTTCTCAGTCGCTACAGCTTGGCTGGCAGCTCGCAGATACCTTGGCCGCGGTACATGCAAGCGGGGTGGTTCATCGCGACCTCAAACCTAGCAACATCATGCTGGTTCCCGATCCGCATATGGCGCTGGGGGAGCGTGCCAAAATCCTCGACTTCGGTATCGCCAAGCTTACAGAGGAGCAAGCGCCACTCAAGACTAAGACCAATCAGGTCATGGGAACGCCTGCCTATATGTCGCCGGAACAGTGTCAGGGAGCCGGGCGAGTGGACAGTCGCAGCGACGTGTATTCCCTTGGCGCAATCCTATTCGAAATGCTGGCAGGACATCCCCCGTTTGTCGCAGAGGGCGCAGGAGAGCTGATCGGCATGCACCTGTTCATGCCTGCGCCAAGCCTAAGCGTGGCTGCTACTTGGGTACCGTCTGCTGTGTCGCAGTTGGTGGATCGGCTGCTGGAAAAGGATCGCGAAAGGCGCCCAAGCATGCGAGAGCTGGCTGGCCAGTTGCAGGCGCTTGCAGGGCAACAGATATCGACTCCCGGACCAACTCCGGGGACACAATCGGTCCATCCATATGTCCCATCCACACTAGACAACGCTGCGGTTCAGACTCGAAAACGGAGTCGCCAGCGGTTCGTCGCGGCGTCCGGCGCTGGACTGACAGTGGTCTTGCTTGCGGGAGTCCTATGGATATCGCGGAATCGACCAGAGCCTACGAAACCAGTTGTTTCAGCCCATGGTCTCCAGTCCGCAGCACGAGGCATCGCCGCACCCAATGGACATGGAGAAAACAAATTCCCAAGCCACGACAAGCAACAGCGCTGGGAGTCAGACTCACCGAGGGCTGAGGGTACAAAAAGTGTCGCGATGGTGGAGCTGCGCGTGGACAGCGAGCCATCTTCCGCGACCGTTTTTCGCGCGCAGGACAACCACGTCTTGGGCACGACTCCGTGGGTTTTCCAACAACCCCCAGCGGCTGGACATCTCCGGATTCGGCTGCATCTCGATGGCTATCAAGATCAGGAGTTGCTTCTTTCGACCTCGCGCAGCAGCGAGGTGACCCAGCCACTCAAGCGAATTCCCCCCAAAGCAATTGAACCACGGACAGGTGTGAAGGGACCATTGCCGAGCACGTCACTTGGCGGCCATGGCTCGTCACCTTCGCCACCAGCAAACCCAATCCCGCCCCGTGCCCGACTCAGCACTCCGCCGATTGAAGACTGAGCGACGTTGGCGATAGAGCTAAGCCGTCGATGAGGTGGTTATGGGTCTAGGAAACGCGGTCGCGTGCTTCATCGAGCTTTTCGACACAAGCGACCAGCTCTTGTAGGTTTCTCTGGAGCCTGGAAAGCTGCTCGGCAGGTGGCGGCGGCGGCTTCCCGGAATCGGTCAGCGGTACCTTCTCCATGCAGTTAGCAAGCCCAACAAGTGCGGTTTGCACGGGGGCGGCAAAGGCCGGGCTTTGGGAAAGCTGGATGAGCTGATTTCGGCAGCGTTCACTGGCCTGGGCCAACCGCGCTAGATTCCCGAGCAGGCGTCTGTCCGCTGGCACATTCACAAGCAGCCGCAGGACGACTTCTGCTACTTGGAGGTTGGATATTAGATCGCCGACAACATAGCCCAGTAGGTAGTACGCTGAAGCGATGGGGGCGTCGGCGAGCACGCTCCGCACCTGCTGGCTTACGTGCTGGTTCCAGTCGGCGTACTCGGTAGGCAGGCGCGGTTCATAAGGTGGTGGCTGGTTCCAAGTCCGAAGCACGGCAGCAACCCGGGCCAGATCGCGCTTCAAGAGTGGATGGGCCTGCGCTTGCCGCGCTAGCTCGGCATCGACTGCTTGGCGAAGCGGGGTGCCTGGAGGTGATGTGGTCAAAGCAACCGCAGTGCCTCCTTCGAAATAGGCTCCCACGCTGGCCTGTGTCTTTCCGAGCAAGTACGCGAGATTGGGCTGGACCATATGATCCCTGTTTTCTATCCGGGCACCTTGGGCCGTTTCCGCCGATAATCATACTTCGGATTGCGAACGCACGGGGGAGCGGCATGTCACTGTTCGGCTGGCTTGGCGGAGACACGAACAAGCAAGGGGTACCCAAGGCAAAGGAAACCAAGGGTGCGACGGGGGGAGGTTTGTGGTCGTCGGTCACGAGCCTCTTTGGGGGCGGGAACAAGCTGCCCCAGCCCAAGCTCGATGCGGCGGACAAACTACCGCCAGAGCCCAAGCCGACCGGAAAAGACGCGGCTGGGCTCGGGCAGAAGGCAGGCGGGAAGGTCGATGCCAAGGCGAACCCCAAGGACAAGCTAAGCCCGAAGGCTGATCCCACGCTTGAGCCGAAGACAGACGCCAAAGCCGATCCCAAGGCCAAGTTGGACCCAAAACCCAACGAACAGGAAAAGCCGGTCGATCCCAAGGCTGTGCGCGACTCGGCCAACCAACTTTTCAAGGCGATGGACGGTTGGGGAACGGATGAGGACGCGATCCATGGCGCCCTGCGCGGAAAGTCCCCCGCCGAGATCAAGGCGATCAAGGCGGCCTATCAGGACCACTTTGGCCGAAGCCTCGACGGCGACCTCAAGAGCGAATTGAGCGGCAAGGACTTGGACGAGGCGCAGGCAGCGCTGTCTGCAGACCCTGTCAAGAGCGCAGTTGCCGCGCTCGATAATGCGGCCAACGGCGGCATGTTCGGCATGGGCACGGATGAAAAGAAGATCCAGGGCGTGCTGGAGAACATCAAGGATCCGGCGCAGCGCAAGCAGGTGATGGCTGAGTACCAGAAGAAAACCGGCACGAGTCTGGACAAGATGCTCAAGTCCGAGATGTCGGGTAACGATCTGGCGTTGTCGGAGGCGCTGCTCGAAGGGAACAAGGCCAAGGCTGCGGCGGTGAAGCTTGACGAAGCGATGAACGGCGGGTTCCTGGGGCTGGGGATGGGAACGGACGAGACCGCGGTCTATGACGCCATCGAGTCATGCAAGGACGAGAAAGAACGCAAGGCAATGGCGGCGGCCTACCAGAAGAAGACCGGCGAGCCGCTGACCAAGGCGCTCGGGCGCGAGTTTTCGGGGGCCGAGAAGGATGTCGCCACGAATCTAATGAAGGGCGACAAGAACGCGGCAGACGCTTCGCGGGTCAAGGTGGCTGCCGATGACTTCTGGGGCACCGACGAAGAAGCAATCTTCAAGTCGATGGAAGGGAAGACCAAGGAGGAGCGCGAGAAGCTCATTGCCAAGTACAACCAGCAGTACGGCAACAAGCAGGGCGGTCAGAACTTTGACCAGATGCTCAAGAGCGAGTTGGGTGGGCTGGATCTGGAGAAAGCCAACCAGCTCAAGAAAGACGGGAAGATCAGCGATGAGTTTGCGCTCAAGTACGCGACAAACGGCATCGGGACCAACGAAGAGCTAATCCGCAAGACCCTAGAAGGCAAGACCAAGGACGAAATCGCGGCGCTGCGTAAGACCTACAAAGAGAAGTACGGACAGGATTTGGACTCGCTCATCAAGAGCGAGGTAAGCGGGCGCGACGGCTTCGAGATCGGGCAGCTTATGAAGGGCAAGCCCGAGACCCCCGAAGAGATGATCGCTCGTTCCAACGAGGCCTACGAGTTCGATCGTGGCAGCGGCAGCAACTTCTTCTCACGTGGGGTCACGGATCTGTTCTCGGACTCAGGGAAGGTGCTGGACTATCAGCACAAGCGGATCAACGACCTGGCTGCGCAGTCGAAAAAGGACGGCCAGTGGTCGGACACGGCGAAGGATCGCCTCGGGGTGCTCACTGAGTACCAGGGGCAAGACGTGCAAAACTACCAGGCGGCCAAGGATTCGGCAACCAACGCGCTGGCCACGGGAACTGCGGTGGTGGTGGGCGCGGTGGTGTCGGTGGCGAGCGCGGGAACCGCTTCTCCTGCGGTGGTCGCGGCGCTGTCGGCGCTCCTGGGCGGAGCAAGCAGCATGGCGGTCAAGGGAGTCATGCTGGAAGGCGGCTATGCACTGGAAGATATCGGCGTGGATGCGTTGACGACGCTGGCCAGCGCAGCCACGGCTGGGGCATTCAAGCTGCCGGGCATCGAGAACCAGCTCAACAAGCTGGTTGGCATCGCCAACCCGCAGCAGGCCACGATGCTCCAGACCATCCTCAAGGGTGGGGTTTCCAGCGCCGGCCAAAACGGCATAAACAGCATGGTCGGCGGCCTGATGAACGAGCAGAACTACCAGGGCGACTTTGGCGACTTCCTCAAGGGAATGGGAAGCCAGGTCGGTGGGAGCATGCTCAGCGGCTTTGTCAGTGGCGGCGTTAGCTCGGGCGTTGGTCAGGCGATGGGCGATGGTCCAACTGGGATGAACCCCTACAAGTGGGCGGCGCTCAAAGGCGGCACCAGTAGCGGGACCGGTCAGGCAGCGGCCAACCTGCTCGATCCGGCGATGCTGTCGGGTCGGCCAGAGGATGTGGCCAAGAACTGGCTCACATCGGTGGGTGGTGCGACCTTCAGTGGCGCGATGGACGGCATCGGAGAGGCACGCGCCGACGCCAAGAAGGCCCAGAAAGCCCAATCCGAGCAGCAGCAAGCGGACCAAGGACCGGACAAACCGACGGCAGAGCAGGTCGGGGAAAAAGACGGCAAGGGCTCCGACAGCAAGCAAACCGGCGAAGCCGAAGAGGTCAAGGATCTCAAACAGCAGGTTGAGTCAGAGAAAGACAAGGGTCGGCAAAAGGACAAGAGCCCAGAGCAAGTGGTGGAAGAGTCCAAGAAGCAGGCCGAGACGGACAAGCAGAAGCACGAAGCCGCCAAAGACGACAAAAACCCGGTCAAACCGCAAGACGTGGCGGATGGCAAGGCAGAAGACGGCAAAAAGGTCGGCAGCGAACAGTCCGAGATGGACGCGAGCAAGGACAAAACCAAGGCCGGAGACAAGAGCCAGGACAAGACCAAAGAACAACCCGCCGATCACAAGGTCCAGGCCGATGCCAAGAGCGGCGTTGCGGAGGAAAGCACGCTAGATGACAAGGGACGCCCGAAGCGCAAGCTGAGCGCGGACGAGCAGGCGCTCGCGGAGCTGCGCAGTCAGGCCAAGACACCAGAAGACCACGAGCTGATCCAGCAGTGGGAGCAGGAAATCGCGGCGCGCAAGAAGGGGGACCAGCAAGCACTGCACGAGCTTTCGCAAGAGGCGAACCAGAAGAAAGAGCAGGGGCAGAAGAAGCAGGACGGGTCGGTGCTCAGCGTCGAAGACGCGCGCACGCTGCAGGGCTTTGCACAAGAGCTGGATGTGGACCCCAAGACCATGCCCAAGTCCAGCACCGTGGAAGAGCGGCTGCGCGCCAAGGGTTTTAGCGAGGACGAACTGCGCCTTCTCAAAGGCACGGTCAACAAGGATGCGCAGTCCACGCTGCCGGAGTCTGTCGAGCAGAAACTTGAGACGGAGGCGAAGCGACCGATCGGAGAACACTCGAAGAAGGATGCGCTCGGCCAAGCGCGCGCCAAGCTGTCCCCCGAAGAACTGCAGGTCTTGCTCAAGATGAACATCGCGTTGTTTGACGATGTGCAAGCCGGGCAGAAGATCGCCAAGGTCATTCCAGGCAGCACCGCGGAACAGTTCTACAAGGACGGCACGCAGGGCTGGTCGGTGGGCGGAGATGTTGGGCTGCTTCAAAACACCGAGGGGATGAACGCAGAGCAGCGCATCAAGAACCTGGGGCTCGACTATGTCGACGACAAAAATCCCTATGTGAACCGCGAGTCTAGCGGCATGGCCACTGTCAACCCCGAAGGGGCCCAGAAGCTGCGCGTGCTGGAGACGACGCTCACGCCAGAGATGGTCGAAAAGCTCCAGGTGCCGATGGGCTACGACATGCAGCAGGCCGCTCTGGCCGAACGCACCCAGCGGCTCGCGCAACTCCAGCAGTCGTTCCCGGATGCAACACCGACAGAGCTAGAGCAGCAGCTTCCGAAGCTGTTGCGCTTTGATGAGAGTGGCGAGAACTTTAAGCACATCAAGTTGCGCGGTCGCTTCGAGTCCAACGATCCATCCACTGGGCTCGGTATGGCTGCGTCGCAGGGTCTGCGTGATGAGAGTGGAAACCCCCACTTCCAGCTCAACCAAGAGCTTACCTTCGCCGAGCGGGTCAAGCTACAGAACGGCGGCACCGTTGGTCAGCTCGATGATGATGGCATGCAAAATGTGACCTCCACGATGGACGAACCGAACCAAGAGCACTAATCATCCATCTGCTCGATGGAATCACTGGCCACTCATCGGTTATGCTCGCACTGTCCTTCCCACAAGGAGTGGTGCGATGTTTGATCCCAGCAAGATTCCCATCCCCGCAGAACTTGCTCCCTACACCTTCCCCAAAGTGCTGTCCAAGCGCATTGGCGAGTGGCGGGAGTGTGGGACGCTCGACGAAATCTTGGCGCTCAAGGATGGCCTGTCCAAGGATCTGGCCATGTATCGTCGCTTCACTGCGGATGGAAAACAGTGGGCACGGCTGATGGTCATATTCGGCAAGTCATTTGTGGACCTGGAGATTTTGCCAAGTGGAAACATCGGCGAGGTTCGTCCGGTTCCGCCCGAGCAAGCCGTTCCCGATGCGTTCCTGCGCAAGTTCACATTTCCGTCGAAGAGTGTGCAAGCCCTGCAATCCTGGAAGGACCACGATACCTTTGACAATCTGCAGGTTATGTATGATGGGCCGTTTCGTTCCTCTTACGGATTCGTGCGGCGTTTTCATGAAGGAACGCGGGAGTTTGCTCGCATGGTTGAACCCCCTGATCCGCGTTTTGTGGACATCGAGATTTTACCGAATGGGAAGATGGGAGAGATTCGGCCTGTGCCTCCGCTTGAGGCATTTGATGAAACCGAACGACGGGGTTGGCTGCAATCCCATCTGGACCAGCTAAAAAAGTGAGTCGTCGCGTGCCTCTCCTCGTTGCGTTGTTGCTCCTTTTTGCCGTGGTGGGCTCGCTGGTCTACTTGATCCGGCGAACCCAGCGCTTGGATGCAGACTTTGACCGCTTCATGCAGCAGCGGAAGTTCTCAGCACTGGCGAGCTGTCCAGTGGATGTCGAGCACCCCTTTGTG
>CALLYL010000156.1 GCA_937859535.1 uncultured Myxococcales bacterium | reverse complement strand
GCGCAGCGAAGAGAGCAGCCGAGCCGATTCGTTGATTCGTCAGCGATCGCTAGAGCGGATCGAAGTTCGGTAGTCTTGGCAAGGACAGCGCAGGCTTACTTGGCCCACTCGGAGTGGAAGGTGCCCGGCTTGTCGGTTCGCTCGTAGGTGTGCGCCCCGAACAGATCGCGTTGACACTGAATCAAGCTCGCGGGCAGGCGGTTTTGACGAATGGTGTCGTAGTAAGAGAGTGCTCCTGCCATCGCCAGCGTTGGAACGCCGTGCTCTGCGGCCAAGCCAATGACCCGCCGCCAAGCCGTCTGACGACCTTTGAGTTCCTCGGCAAAGCTGGGATCGAGCAGCAGGTTGGCAAGCTGGGCATCGCGATCGAATGCGGCCTTGATGCGCGACAGAAACTGGGCGCGGATGATGCATCCTCCTCGCCAAATCGCGGCAATCTCGCCAAGCGGCAGGTTCCAGCCTCGGGTCTGCGAAGCCACTTGCAGGAGCTGGAGCCCTTGCGCATACGAGCAGGCCTTGCTGGCATACAGTGCGGCACGGGCATCGTCGATGAGCTGGCGACGGGCTTCCGCAGAGAGCGGCTGCGGAGTCGGACCGGCGAGCTTGCCACTGGTCGCGAACCGTGCGGCTTTCTGTGACGACAGCACACGCGCATCAACCGCGCTCGCGATCACCGGAATCGGCACACCCAGCTCAATGGCATCAAGGACCGTCCACTTGCCGGTGCCTTTCATTCCCGAGGTATCGAGTACCTTGTCGATCAGCTCGCCGTTCCCATCGGGGTCAGGGGTGCGGAAGATGCGAGCGGTGATCTCGATCAGAAACGATTGCAGCTCGCTCTGATTCCAGGCCGTAAAGACCTCGGACAGCTCTGCATTCGACAGCCCACCCACGCGGCGCAGGATGTCGTAGGTTTCGGCGATGAGCTGCATGTCGCCATACTCGATGCCGTTGTGGACCATCTTGACGTAGTGGCCCGCGCCACCAGGCCCGATGTATGTGACACACGGGCCACCGTCAGTGCCATCGACTTGGGCCGATATTTTGCGCAGTACCTCGGCCAGCGAGTCGAAGGCCTCACGCGGACCGCCGGGCATCAGCGATGGACCGTGCCGCGCCCCTTCTTCGCCGCCAGAGACACCCATGCCCAGGTAATGAATCCCGTGGGGCAATAGCTCGCGAGCGCGGCGCTCGGTGTTGGTGAAGTGTTCGTTGCCGCCATCGACAATCATGTCGCCGGGTTCGAGCAGAGGTTGGAGCCTCCGAATCGTGTCATCGACGGGCTGGCCTGCTTTCACCATCATGATGATCCGGCGCGGACGCTTCAGCGACGCCACCAGCTCTTCGGCGGTACGTGCTCCATAGGTCTGCCCAAAACCCTCGCGCTGGGCTCTGTTCAAAAAGGCATCGATGCGATCGCTGGTGCGATTATGAACCGCAACCGAAAAGCCCTTTTCGAGCATGTTGAGCGCGAGGTTTTCCCCCATGACCGCCAGCCCGATCAGTCCGACGTCGTACCGAGTCTCACTCATCCGCATCGTCTCCTTGCATCGTGACGCTAGCCGACAACATATCACGCAGCCGAGCTGCGCACGCGTGCCTGTTTGTGCGGCTTCCTGGGAAGCGCTGGTAGTTCTTTGGTCGACACTTGACTACTTCCCTCGTCGGCGATTGTCCTAGATGTGCCGCAATCCTTTGCACAAAAAACGTGGTACCATCGCAGCACGATGAAAGATATCCGCGACGAGATCGAGCGACTTACGGCTCTGCTTTCGTTTCGAGTGGAACACCTTGCCAAGCGCGAAAACCGGCCCATCCACTTTTCTAGCTATGCTGTGGCGGTGCGGCCTGGACGGCTGGTTCAGCTTTTTTCGACGCTGCTCCATTTGCCCCGAGGCTATGCAGCGACTTTCATGCCGCGCTCTCAGCCCGAAGCAGACGGCACGTGGCGGATCGATATCCGTCGCAACGATGGTGTCACTCGCGAAAGCTGGTTCGATGGCATTGTGGTTGGTTCCGACGGCAACGAGCTGACGCTGCTCTACAAAGGGCGCGCTCTCCAGATGGAAGACCTAGAGCGTATCGTTAGCGATCTGACCAAACCCGGGCTATCGGGAATGGCGCTGGATATCAACCGCCTCTATCGCATGTTCTTTGGTCGGATGGAGCAGCCGGTCATGGAGCATCTCGATGCAATCCGCGATGTGGATCTGCTCGATGATGTGTATACCGCGCTGATCTCTGGCAAGAGCCAGCGGGTCGTCGATGGTTTGATTCGGCAGACGGTGGAAACGACTCCGATGGCTAGTGCTGCCTCTCCTCCTCCCGTGGTGGAGAGTGCGCCCTCAGCCGAACCGACTCCGATCGCGGCAGTGGAGCCGCTTGTGGCCCCACCGCCCGCACCGAGCGAAGAACCCAAGAGCGAA
>CALLYL010000155.1 GCA_937859535.1 uncultured Myxococcales bacterium | reverse complement strand
CGCTGCTGGTGGTGACGGTGGGAGCCATCGCCGGAGTGATGAAGGACAGAACGGCGCCAAAGCCAGTGCCGTAGGTGTTGCTAGCAATGGCACAGAAGTAATACGTCGTGCCTGGAGTCAAGCCGGTGAGCGACTGCCCAAAGGGCATGCTGGCCGTTCCCGCGCCAAGCGACGTTCCGCCACTGCTGGGTGCCCTCGTCCCAAACGAATCATTGCAGGTGCCTGGGTTGGAGGTGGTGTAGCGGAAATAGCCTGTGGTCGAGGCACCGTTGGGAACACCTGCACCATTGAGCGTTGCCGAGTTCGAGGTGATGCCGGTGGCCACCGCTGTGGTTGCGGTCGACACGCCTGAGGTGGTGAACGAAAGCACAGCACCAAAGGCCGTTCCTTCCGTGCTGGCGACGATCGCGCAGTAGTAGTAGGTGGTGCCGCCCGACAGCCCGGAGATGGACTGCGCAAAGGGCTGATCGTAGATGTCGTTACCGAGCGCTGAGCCGCTGCTGAGTGGAGCTCGGGAGCCAAACTTGTCGTCGCAAGTACCGGGATTGGTGGCTGCGTAGCGGAACCAACCGGTGCTGGAGGCTCGGTTCGGATTGCCGGACCCATTGAGTGTCGCCGAGTTCGTCGTGATGTTGGTGGCAGGGACTGTTACTGCTGTGGGTGCCGACGGTGTGATAAAGCTCTGGATCGAGCCGAGCGCCAGGCCCATCGAGTTCGATGCAATTGCGCAGTAGTAGTACGTAGTCGCTGGAGACAGTCCGGTGATCGCTTGAGAGAATGAAGCGTTCGAGGTACCCGAGCCGAGCGCTGAACCTCCCATTGCGGGAGCACGCGTACCAAAGGAGTCATTGCAAGTGCCCGGGCTGGCCGTGCTGTAGCGGAACCACGCCGTGGTCGCATCTCCACCCGGGTTTCCGTAGCCGGTCAGCGTCCCGGTGGTCCTGGTCAGGCTGGTGGCGCTGCTGGTCGTCACAGTGGGGGCCATCGCTGGCGTGATGAACGACTGCACCGTGCCAAAGCCAGTGCCGTAGGCATTGGTCACAATGGCGCAGTAGTAATAGGTCGTGCCCGGTGAAAGCCCGGTAATGGACTGTCCGTATGGGAAGCTAGCTGAGCCTCCACCCAGGGACGAGCCCGCACTACTGGGCGCACGGATCCCAAAGCTGTCGTTGCAGGTGCCGGGCGTGGACGTGCTGTATCGGAAGTAGCCCGTGGCGTTGGCTCCGTTGGGAGTCCCCAGGCCGTTGAGGGTCGCCGAGGTCGAGGTCAGGCCGGAGGCCACCGAGGTGCTTGCGCTAGGTGCCGTGGCGGTCGTAAAAGAGAGCAGCGCGCCAAACGCCAACCCTTCGCTGCTCGAAACGATGGCGCAGTAGTAATAGGTCGTGGCAGGTGACAAACCGGAGATGGACTGCGCGTAGGGCTGGTCATAAATGTCGCTGCCCAGTGACGTGCCTCCGCTCACGGGGGCTCGGGATCCGAACTTGTCATCACAGGAGCCGGGGTTGGTGAGGTCATAGCGGAACCAACCAGTCGTCGCGGTGCGGTTGGGGTTGCCCGAACCGTTGAGCGTGGCTGAGGTGTTGGTGATGTTGGTTGTGCTCGCAGTCAGTGCAGTTGGGGCCGACGGTGTGATGAACGTCTGGACCGATCCCCATGAGGTGCCCACCGAGTTCTGGGCGATCGCACAATAGTAGTAGGTCGTGCCCTGCGTCAGGCCTGTGATCGCTTGCGAAAACGTCGCATTCGATGTACCGGCACCGAGCGCTTTGCCTCCCGTGGCCGGAGTCCTGGTGCCGAACGTGTCGTTGCACGTCCCCGGACTGGCTGGGCCATAGCGGAACCATGCGGTCGTCGAAGCGCCGCCCGGATTTGCATAACCCGTAAGCTGCGCCGTGGTCCGGGTCAGGTTCGTCGCGCTGCTCGTCGTAACGGTGGGGGCCATCGCTGGGGTTGTGAACGTCTTGATCGAACCAAACCCCATGCCGAGCGAGTTGTTGGCAATCGCGCAGTAGTAGTAGGTCGTGCCCGGAGCGAGTCCGGTGATCGACTGCTGGTAGGGAACGCCGACGATTCCGGCCCCCAGCGCCGTTCCACCGCTGCTTGGAGTCCGTGATCCAAAAGAGTCATCGCAAGTACCGGGATTGGTTGTGTTGTAGCGGAACCAACCGGTGGTGGTGGCAGCCAGCGGTGTGGCGGTGCCTTGTAGCGTCGCCGAGCTGCTGGTCACGTTCATGGCACCGGTCGTCACCACCAAGGGCGCAGCCGGAATCGTGAAGGACAGCACCGATCCGTAGACAGTCGCCGAGGCGTTGGTCACGATCGCGCAGAAGTAATAGGTCGTCCCAGGGACTAGGCCGGTTGTGGTGATCGAGTACGTGACGTTCGAGCTGCCCGAACCCAGGTCCGTGCCACTTGCAGCGGGGACACGTGTTCCAAACGTGTCATTGCAGGTGCCTGGATTTGTGGAACTGTAGCGAAATCGGCCGGTTGTCGGTTCTCCGTTCGGAGTGCCGAGACCGTTGAGTACCGCCGAGGAACTGGTAATCCCGCTCGCAGCCACCGTGGTCGCCACCGGTGAAGCAGCAAGCCCACGAGCAGAGACGCCGAACAGAAGCACGAACAACGCCGCACGCAATACGGAAATAGACACGAACGGACCCCCAAGAAAAACCAGCTTTGTAGGGTACGCAAAACCTCTCCACGAGTCGAGCAGAAACCGCAATGGAACGCAGGACGAACGAGAATGATCAACGAATACGGATACCTTGGCCACGGAATCCATTTGGGCCTCGTTCGACTCGGACACAGACTGAGTCTACCGCTGCAATAGGTGGGCTGATATTATTCATATTTAATGACTAATATTGGATATTGATAAAAATTCTGATATAGTGTCCTTCACATGAAGGAGAACAGATGAGGCTCATTGGCGCTGGATTGGGACGGACAGGAACCAAATCGCTACAAACTGCGCTCACGCAACTAGGCTTGGGCCCGTGCTATCACATGACGGAGTTCCTTGAGCATCCTGAACACACGGATGGATGGATGGCCGCTGCCAACGGAGAGCAGGTAGACTGGAAGAGCTTTCTACGCGACTACGAGTCCACCGTCGACTTCCCAGGTTGCTCGTTTTACAAAGAGATGATGGTGGCGTTTCCCGATGCCAAAGTGCTCCTGAGTGTGCGCGATCCCGAGCGCTGGTACGATAGCTGCCTGGACACGATCTACGCTGTGAACCACAAGTGGCCGATGTCTTGGCTGAGTCCATTTATGCCAAAAATCGGACGCATCTCACAGTTTGCAAACAAGGCGGTCTGGCAACAGATGTTCGAAGGACGCTTTCTCGATCGGAACTTCGCGATCGAGCGCTTCAACCGCCACACAGAAGAAGTCATTCGCCACGTTCCTGCGGATCGTCTGCTGGTGTTTGATGTGAAGGAAGGCTGGGAGCCGCTGTGTCGATTCCTTGGTGTTCCGGTTCCTGAAGGAGTGCCCTTTCCTCGACTCAATGATGCCGCAGAGTTCAAGGCGCGAATTCGCAAGATCCAGCTTGTGCAGAGTGCGGCGCTCGTGACGCTGGTGACGGGCGTCTATCTCATCGCTCGGAGCTTGCTGCGGCGCGTTCGGTAGCTCTTCCTGCCACGATCAGGTTGACAACGTCGGGTCTTTCGCGAAACTTCCTGGGCGATGACAACAGATGCTCGCCGTTTTGAATTGGTGGAAGGCAGCTCCAGCAAATTCTGGCAGATCTCCATCGAGGGATCGTCTTTCACGGTAACCTATGGGCGAATCGGCACTGCCGGTACCAGCAAGACCACCGCCTGCGCAAGTTCGGAAGAGGCCCAAGCAGAAGCCGGAAAGCTGATCGCGGAAAAGACCCGAAAAGGCTATCAGGAATTGGGGGCCAAAGAGTCCAACTGGCGACCCCCGGCCCATATCGGTACCGATACCCATATTGGACGGTTCCTGAACTATAAAGTGACCGGTTTTGATCCGGATGCTGATGGTGAGAGCGACGATGAAGGTGGCCGTTCCTATGCAGCGCTGCGCGATCTCGACAAGCGCGTTTTTCGCATCGGTATCGGCTACGACGATGATGATTCGGTGTTCACGTCACGTCTCGATGCGCTGCTTGCGGACAAGCGGCTAGGTGAGCTGCGCGGACTGGTGATCGGACAGTGGTACGGCGATGTCTGCGACTATGGACCTAAGACGAATCTGTTTGGCAGGCTGATTGCAGGTGCCAGCAAACTGACGTCGCTCAAGGGTCTGTTTGTGGGCGACATCATCCAAGAAGAGTGCGAGATTTCTTGGCTGCATCAGAATGACTATTCCCCTCTGCTTCACGCGCTGCCACAGCTTGAGGAGCTGGTCGTGCGAGGTGGCAATGGACTCCGCTTTGGCAAGCTCAAACACGCGGCGCTGCGCTCGCTGACGGTTCAGTCGGGAGGTCTGTCCTCCCAAACGGTGCAGGATGTGGTGAGCGCGGATCTTCCGGCACTGCGCACGCTGACGTTGTGGCTGGGCGTGGATGAGTACGGAGGAACCAGCACGGTCGCGGATCTCAAGCCGCTGCTCGATGGTACGCGCTTCCCCTCGCTTGAACACCTGGGGTTGCAAGATAGCGACAATGCGGATGCGATTGCGAAAGCAGTGGCACAGTCCCCGCTGCTCGGTCGTCTCAAAGGGCTCGACTTGTCGATGGGAACTCTGTCCGATGAGGGAGCACAGGCGCTGCTGGATGCCCCGGCGGTCCGCAACCTCAAGCACTTGAACCTGAGACATCACTATCTGTCGTTGGGGATGGTGAAGAAGATTCGTGCGTTGGGTATCCCGGTAGATGTCAGCGAACGTCGAGAAGCGGAAGACGAAGGCGACCGCTATGCCGAGGTGACGGAGTAGTGTCGCTGCGCGAGCTATTGCGGAGCGGTGAATATCACTCCTACGCGTATTCCTATCCGCATAAGACCGCGTACCGGACCCTGCCTGCTCCAGTGTCGCTTCGCGATCTGTGGTCGTCAGAAGATCGCACCGCGCTGTTCTTGTATTTGCACGTTCCGTTTTGCGAGCAGCGCTGCGGATTTTGCAACCTCTTTACCCAGGTGCAGCCACAACAAGAGGTTGAGTCGCGTTATCTCGACTCCCTAGAGCTACAAGCTGCGGTAATGCGCGAGGTGTTGTCACCGCATCGCTTTGTACGTCTGGCCATTGGCGGTGGGACGCCGACGTTCTTGAGTGCGCCACATCTGGACCGACTCTGTGGAGTGGCGCGTGCGTTGGCCGCTGATCAAGTTCCGACCTCTATCGAGGTGTCTCCCTCCACGCTGAATGACGAAAAGATTGCGGTGCTGCGTGCCCATCGCGTATCCCGTGTCAGCATGGGGGTGCAGAGCATCTTTGCCAACGAGACCGCCGCAGTGCAAAGACGTCAGCGCCAAAAAGAGGTCGAGCAGGCACTGATCGCGCTGTCCTCTGCGGTCGCGATCCGCAACGTAGACTTGATCTATGGGCTGCCTGGTCAGACCTCGCAGACACTGCGCGCATCGATCGATCGGGTGCTTGAGCTTGGGGCCAACGAACTGTATCTGTATCCGCTGTACGTGCGTCCGTTGACGATTCTGAGTCGACACCGAGCCCATGGTGACCAGCGGATTGGCCTGTACCGGGATGCCAGGGACTACCTACTCGGTCGAGGCTTCCGTCAGGTGTCGATGCGGATGTTTGCTGCGGCGGATCATCCCGGTGATGGCACAAGTGCACCGACCTATCGCTGTCAGGATGATGGCATGGTTGGGCTGGGCCCCGGTGCGCGTTCCTATACGCGCTCCTTGCACTATGCAACTCCCTTTGCGGTGGCTCAAGCGG
>CALLYL010000154.1 GCA_937859535.1 uncultured Myxococcales bacterium | reverse complement strand
GCAGCTTCGGAGGTGTCTGTCCTCGCTGCGACGGGGTGTGCGGACGCTGCTACAAGCCGAACAGGACTACACGATTGCGCTGCATTCCGGAGGAGGCGAGGGGGATTCGGGGGATGTCGTGACGGTGATCTCGCGGAGTGTCGGCGAGCGACAAGTGAGAGTTTTGGGGGTTCCTCGTGGCAGCTATCGGGATGCGTTCAGCGGTGAGACGTTGGTGGTCAGCAGCGATGGGCCGGTCGGCATTCCGCTGCGAAGTCTGCAAAGTCAGGTATTCGTGCGCGAGGGCTCGCCGTGTTTGGGAGGGGGAACGTAAGGTTCAGGAAAAGACGATGCCGGTGAGCGTTTGGTTGATGTGACCAAGGTAGCTCTCGCCGTTCGAGTGCAGACCTGCATGGACGACGCTCGACAGCGCACCGTGGTAGGCGTCGCCGATTCCTTTGATCTGAACCTCGATCATGCGATAGGCGCAGTTAAACAAAATGGCGGCGCGGGGTGGCACTCCGAGAGGCTCGGTCGCTTTGGCAAACGCGGTTGCAGCATTTTCGACGATATCCTGGGCCCGCATCAGCTTCAGCGTCATTCCTTCCAGCACCGAGCAAGCGAAGAACAGCGACGTGCCTTCGGAACGGATGAGGCTACGCAGCCATGGCTCACCATCGATCATCAGCCCGAGCGGGTTGGCCAGGTAGTGCGGAAATCCCAGCTCTGCGACCGAGACACCGAGCAGCTCTGCATAGCGTTCGACGGCCGGGCGTCCGTCTAGCTCGTGGATCAGTCGCTTCTCCGGATCGGCTTTGGTTACCGTCACTTCGGCGGGAGTGGCTACAAAGTGACAGGTCTTAAGAATCGCAAACGGTCGTGCGGGTCGCAGTACCAACAACGCACAGGCGTTGTGGCGCAGCTCTCCGCTGGCATAGACCCACGTCCGTTCGAAGCGAATTCGGTCACCGGCGGAGCCACCCACAAACGGTAGCAGCGGTGCGACGTTGCCGAGCGCTTCGTTGATTTTCTCCTCTCGACCAGTGGCCCCTTCCAAAAAGCCAAGTCCCACCCAGTGCTCCGGATCGAGGTCACGGATCGATTGCCCGAGCTGGGCGCTGAGTGCGGCGGCAGCGGCTTCGATCCCCGCAGGTACTCCGTCGTCCAGAATCGCCAGCGTAGAGGCAACTTGCGCGATGACGTCGGAGCCTAGCGCCAGCGCAACCGCTCCACCGGTACCATGTCCCTGCTCGCTAAACTCACCATTTGACGAGCAACCAGCAACGTGAGCTTCAGGAAAGCGAAGGCGCAGGGCATTGCCGATCAAGGCACCGTCTTGTTCAACGGTGGCAAAGAACACCACCAGCCTTGGTGTTACAGCGCCCAGTCCGGCAATGAGCTCGGCGGCTGCTTGAGCAGAGTCCGTTTGGGAGGTGTACGCACTACGGGTTGCTAGGTTCGCGATCATGGACTCCCTCCCTCAATGGTTACGCCCATCCGATTCAGCGCATCGAGGACTTTGCGGATGAGTGCTTGGTCCTGGCTCTGTTCGTCCTTGATCTTTCGCAGGTTGACCCCGGTCTGCAAAATCAACCGAGTGTTTACAACATAGAAATTGCTTGGCAAGGGCAGTCGTGCACGGAGAGCCTCTGCCAGAGCTTCCATGGTTTGGATGTGTGTCATCAGTCCCCTGTTCCTGTCACTGGTCCTCGACCATCAGCGACATATTTTCCAAAGCGAGCTCGTAGGTCGCCAAGCTGTTCCTGGAGCGCTATCAGCACTCTCTGTTCTTCGTGAAGGAGTGCAGCGGAGTCGTTCTCCACCGATTCCGTTCCCGGTACTGCTCGATCGTTCATTCCGCCACGGTTTAGGAGTTCGTGCGTAATCTCCGCGATATTGTCGATGATTCCGGCACTCTCTTCGGCGCTGGAGTTGATGACGCGCAGCGCTTCGGCGGCTTGCTTGGAACGGGACACACTCTGCTCGACAGATGCATCAGCAGACGTCATGTGCCGCACAGCCTCCAGCGATTCATGTTGCAGACTCCCAATGAGCTTGCGGACTTCGCGAGTCGAGCGCTGGGTTTGTTCTGCCAGACGCCGAACTTCCTCGGCAACGACCGCGAATCCGCGACCATGATCGCCCGCACGAGCCGCCTCAATCGCCGCATTGAGCGCAATCAACCGCGTCTGGTCGGCAATCTCTTGAATCAAGTTGACGATGCCTTCGATTCCTGCCGAACGCCGTTGCAGTTGGTCAATTGTCTTGGATGCCTTTTGAACGGTTACATAGACATCAGAGATGATCTCATGCACCGATTCCACCGCCGACACTCCGCTACCGGCTTGCTCCAGCGTGGTTGCGGTATGCACCTGAGCTTGTTCGACTCCCTCGATCAGTCGCACCACACTGGACTGTAGGAGTCGCTGGCTATCTTTGCCCTTGCTGTCCCGCTTGCGTACATCTTCCACCGTTGTCGAAAGCTGACCGAGCACCTGGTTGCAGTCCGCTAGCGCCGATACCCCGGTGGCTAAGTCCGCAAGATGGGTATGCCGTTCCTTTGCAGCACTACCTAAGGCTAGCTCGAGCGGCGCCAGCTCGTCCTTGTTGTCTTGGGAAGACGCGGCGCTTGAACCATCGCCCGCCAGGTTGTGAGCCAAGCGTTGGACTTGGTCGAGTCGACTTCGCAGCGTCTGCAACCAAGTGTGCACAATCAGCAGGACAGCCCCTGCCATCATCAGCGAAAGTAGCGTCAGCACGGCGACCTGTTGGTAGCCATGGTGCTGAATTTCAAGAGATAGATTGCCGCACAGCGGATGCTGTTGAGCCGTTCCGTGTCCGCAGCGGAGGGTCTGCGTCATCACTTCTAGCGCCTGCCGCGACCGCACAAGGTGGAAGCTGAACCAGCCCAGAAGCAACCCCGCACCAACGATAAGAGCTGTTAGCAGGGGCCGTGACGGACCACGCAGACCACCTCCCGAGCGTAGACCATGGGCATCAGAGCGGCTTGTCGGAGGACTCATGTCCCTAGCTATGTTATCGCGATGCTTCGCTGGAGAGAATCCTTGGACGTGTGGACCTTTCACAATGACCCATACTTGTGCGGAGGCTGCTTACGCTGCCGCACGTGCCAGCTCTTGATAGAATTCACCTGCGGTCTGTGGACGACGATTCCTGTCGGGATCGAGCGCACGTAGGAGCACCGCTTCTAGTTCACGGGTGATGTTTCCTTGCGCCCGGAGCGTCCCTCTGCCAAGTGGCTCGGTCATCGTCGCCCGCTGAACAAGCTGTTCAATCGGTGTCTTGGCCTTGTCCGCAAACGGAATCTTCCCGGACAACATGTGAAACACCATCACCGCCAGGCTGAAAATATCCGAGCGAGTATCAATCGTTGGATCTCCGGCGGCTTGTTCCGGAGACATGTACGCAGGCGTTCCAATGACCGCACCCGCTGCGGTATGTCGTCCTGGGGCTGCATCGAGAGAGCGCGCAATTCCAAAATCCACCACCTTCACAAAGTCAGGCTG
>CALLYL010000153.1 GCA_937859535.1 uncultured Myxococcales bacterium | reverse complement strand
TTCCCGGAGCTGCGGGCGCACCGGGAGCTGCGGGCGCACCAGGCACCGCTCCGATCGGGGGCTTGGTGCCGGGCGGCGGCAGCGGGGGCAGCCCCTGTTCGGCACGCAGGCGGTTGGTTTCCTCGAAGCGCTCGCTTTCGTCTTCTCGGTCGGGCGGTCCCATCGGTCTATCTTGATGGAAGGCCGGTCGTCGTCCTGAGTCGTGGACATACAGCATTGGCCACTGCGTCACATCGGTCGGTCGCACCGAGGTCCAGCCAGGCGGCAGTGCCGGCTTGAGCAGCTCGAACACATAGCGCGCATCGAGCGGGGCGACGTTGATGCAGCCGTGGGACTTCACGTACCCGAAGCGGTCATGCCAGTACGCGCCGTGGATGGCGCTGTGGGCTTGGAAGAAGGTCGACCAAGGCACCATGTTGACGAAGTACGGCTTGTCGTCGTAGGGCTGGCTCTTCATGGTGATCGCGGCAACCCGTGCCCACACCGGATAAATCCCGAGCGGCGTCGCGTTGTTCTTGCCCGACGATACGATCGTGGCAAACACCGGCTTGTCGTTTTCGTAGGCGACGAGGACTTGCTCGCCGAGATCGGCGTCGAACCACTGCGTGTTGGGGCCCATTTCGGCGGGCTTGGCAATCATCCGCACTTCATTGACGGCATAAGCTGGAACCCACAGGGTTGGCTCGGGTGTCGGTGCCGCTGAGGCTGGAGCGATTCCAGCGGGCGCGGCCTGTGGAGTGCCTGCGGCGGGCGGAGTCCCAGCGATCGGGGCGACCGGAGCGGTCGGACTTGGCTTGGCGGCGATGGGAGCAGCCGGAGCGGCAGCAGCCGTTACGGGCGCTGCGGCATTGGTCACCGCTGCGGCGGGCGTCGTCACAGGTGGTGCTGGGAGTGGTGCGGTGGTCAGCGGAAAAGCATGCGTCGGAGGTGCCGACGGTCGAATCCGCAGCCAGCGCTTTCCTTTGACGGTCTGCTCTTCCAGGATGTCGACCTGGGTGCGGCGCGGAAAGGTTGCAACGACTGCGGGCTGATCGGGCGCAGCCTGGGCCTTGAGCTGCTCAGACAGCACCCAGCCAAACGGCAGGTGCGTCTTGTCATCGATGAGCACCCCATGCCACTGCGACGTCGCGGACATCTGATAGGTGCCTTTGGCAGGCAGGATCTTGCCCTCGACGCTCTGGAGATACGTCTCGCCTTCGTGCTTGAAGTTCTTTTCGATAGCGACCGAGTCCCCTTTGGCTAGCTTCCGCTCCGGTTCCTCGTTGTTCTTAAACGCTTCGAGGCTGGTCCACATCGGCAGCTCTTGCGCGGACACCATGATGTAGCGGTACGGTACGCGCTCGCCGGGGACGATCTTATAGATCGGTTCGGTGGTCGCTGGCTCAACGGTGGGTTTGCCATGATCGCTACACATCCACCCGAACGGTTGGACCGCAAGCCAGCGTTTCGAATGACACCAGCGAGTGGTCTTGGCAACGATCTCGCCGCGCACGTTGATGCGCGTGCCGGGTACCACAGTGCCGATCATCGGCGCGCCATAATAGGGCCGAGCCAGCACCTGCGGATCGCCTTCTTCGGGCTTGGCGACCTCAAAAACCCGCATCGAGCTGGGCTGGAACTCGGGTTCAGGCAGCAAGGTGGGCGGTGTATAGGGCCTGACCTCACCTTTCTTTAGCTCTCGGAACTTGCCGCCGATCCAAAACTTGCGCAGCTTTTTGACTGGGGCATTGGGATCTCCCGGTGTTCCGGGCGGCCCGACTGCCCCTGGTTGGGCAACCGCTGGGACTGGTTGGGCTGCTGGAGTCGATGCCGCAGCGGGGGGAGTCGTGGTTGGTTGCGGGCCTTGGGCCATCGCAACGCCGACGGACAGATAGGGAATCAAGGAAAGTAAAGGACGATGTAGACGCACGACCCCAGTACCTTAGCATGCGGTCAGTGCGACGCGAGGCTGTGGGCAGTTAGTATACATCGTTTGATGGAACGGAAGGTTGCCTACCTAGCTGCCGATTGGAGCCAATTTGGGTGCCTTGACCGGACTTTGCGAGTCTTCGATGATGAGTGAGGATGTCTGGCCCCAATCAGAAAGTGCCACCCGGTGGTCCGGGGGATGGGCAGACCCCTGGCAATCGCCTGGGGATGCCTCGTGGCACGGGCAGCGTATCCGACGAGAAATTGGCTGAGACAATCGATGTGCCGCTCGGAATGGCGGTGCCCACGATGTCTGAGCCGACGCTTTCTCGACGCGTTGATGCACGGATCGGTCAGACCTTCGGCAAGTATCGCGTCGAGGCGGTGATCGGCAAGGGCGGCATGGGCATGGTCTACGAGGGCGAAGACACCGTCCTCAGCAGGCGGGTCGCCATCAAATTTTTGCCCGAGTCCCTTACGTCGAGTCCCAAGGCCATCGAGCGCTTCATCACGGAGGCACAGGTCGCTGGGCGACTGAATCATCCCAACATCATTGCGATTTACGACATCGGGCAGGAGGACGAACACTATTACATTGTGATGGAGCTGCTGAATCCCTCGTCAGCGTCGAGCCATATCAAGGAAAAGGGACCGCTCCATTACTCCGAGGCCTGCAAGATTGCCCACGACTGCTGCTCGGCGCTGCATGCCGCGCATCAGGCAGGCCTGGTCCATCGCGACATCAAGCCAGACAACATCCTCTGTTCACCGATGGGCACGACCAAGCTGGTCGATTTTGGGCTGGTCAAAGACGTGCATTTTGACGACGGCTCTCTTACGCAGACAGGCGTGGTTGCAGGCACGCCGCTGTATATGAGTCCCGAGCAAGCCAGTGATGGAGAGATTGACCGTCGCAGCGATATCTACTCCCTGTGCGCGACCTTCTATACGTTGTTGACGGGAAAGGCCCCGTACACCGGGGACGCCGCGCCGCAGACCATGTTCAAGCATGTTACGGCCCCGACGCCAGACCCACGTGACCTGGTGCCGGAGATTCCCGATTCAGTGGTGACGCTACTGAATCGGGCGATGGAGAAGTCTCCCGCCGACCGCTTTCAGTCGGCAGAGGAGATGCGGCAAGCGCTCGAAGCGATTGTGGCAGCGGCACCGCGCCGAGCCTTTTCCTTCTTGGTCGAACACGAGCCGTCGCTGATGATGATGAAGCGGCCGCTACGAGTGACCTTGCCGCCTCCGCTGAATCCGCGAATGTCGTCGCAGATCCCGGTGGTGGCGATGCCAAGC
>CALLYL010000152.1 GCA_937859535.1 uncultured Myxococcales bacterium | reverse complement strand
CCCCTTCACCCCTCACACCGCTGCCGACCGTGCCAACGCAGGCTTCTGTCGAGACGCCGGTTGTGCTTGGTTTTTGATCGCTGGGCGCTGCGCAAGCCGTCGCCTAACTTCTCATCTCTTCGTTGACAGTCATTTCAGCTTGCCGTACCGTGATGTGGCTGTAACCAACCAAGATTCGTCCTGAGCAGCTTCTATCGTCGTTATCCAAAAACAACCAGCCGGATTCCCTGAACGCTAGGGCAGACGTCCGAAAGACGAAGCGAGACCCTTTGGTCCACGCTGTCAATCGTCATCGGTCGGCCCTACCTTCGCCCCATCCAACCGAGGAACGAACCCGATGAACCTGACTGAGCTGAAGCGCAAGAAGATGTCCGAGCTGATCCATATGGGTCAAGGGCTCAACATCGAGAACGTCTCTGGCATGCGACGCCAGGACCTGATCTTCGAGATTCTCCGTCATCACTCCTCGAACCGTGGCGAGGTCTTCGGTGATGGCGTTCTTGAGACGCTTCCCGACGGCTTTGGCTTCCTCCGTTCGCCTGACTACAACTACCTGCCCGGTCCCGACGACATCTACGTCTCGCCCTCGCAGATTCGCCGCTTCGGACTCCGCACCGGCGACACCGTCGAAGGTCAGATTCGGGCCCCGAAGGACAGCGAGCGCTACTTCGCACTCCTCAAGGTCGACCGCGTCAATGGCGACGCCCCGGATCACCAGGGCGAAAAGATCATGTTCGACAACCTGACGCCGCTGTATCCGAACAAGCGGCTCCGGCTCGAGTACGATCACCGCAACTACTCGACGCGCATCGTCGACATGCTGGCGCCGATTGGCAAAGGTCAGCGCTGCCTCATCGTCTCGCCGCCTCGCGCGGGCAAGACGGTGCTTTTGCAAGACATCGCCCACGCGATCACTGCCAACCACCCCGAGGTCTATCTGATGGTGCTGCTCATCGACGAGCGCCCGGAAGAAGTGACCGACATGCAGCGCACAGTCAAGGGCGAGGTCATCTCTTCGACGTTCGACGAGCCACCGGCCCGTCACGTCCAGGTCGCCGAGATGGTGATCGAGAAGGCCAAGCGCCTCGCCGAGTGCAAGCGTGACGTCGTGATCCTGCTCGACTCGATCACTCGCCTCGCTCGTGCCTACAACACCGTGGTTCCTCCGTCGGGCAAGATCCTGTCCGGTGGTGTGGACTCGAACGCGCTGCACAAGCCGAAGCGGTTCTTCGGCGCTGCTCGCAACATCGAGGAAGGCGGCTCGCTGACCATCATCGCCACCGCGCTCGTCGACACCGGCTCGCGCATGGACGAGGTCATCTTCGAAGAGTTCAAGGGAACCGGTAACTCGGAAATCCACCTCGACCGCAAGCTGATGGAAAAGCGCATCTTCCCGTGCCTCGACATCAACAAGTCGGGTACCCGTAAGGAAGAGATGCTGGTCGACGATCGCATCCTCGGTCGCATCTGGATTCTGCGTCAGCTCCTGCACCCGCTGAACGTGGTCGATGCGATGGAGTTCATGCGCGACAAGATTGCGAAGACCGACTCGAACGGCGACTTCATCGCCTCGATGTCCGGTTAATCCCAAAGACCCTGCTCGCTCCTCACTTCCCTCGGAAACTCCCCTTGGTCCGTCCGGGCCTCCTGCTGCGAATGATCTGCTTGGCGTATGCGACCGCGTACGCCGGGCTGTCGCTTGCTCGCTATCACTCGTTTCACGCGCAGATCGATCTTTCGTACTACGTGCGGATCGTCTGGGGACTAGCGCATGGTCAATACGACGTGCCGCTGGTCCAGGCACCACACCTCATCGGCCTGCACCTAGAGCCGATTCTGCTGCCGCTGGCGGCGCTGGCGAGGCTGGGCGTCCCGATTGCGCCGCTGCTCCTCGTGGTACAAGCGGTGGCGGTGGCGCTTTTGCCCTGGCCGGTCTATCGGCTGGCGCGGCGGTATCTCGATAGCGACTGGCTGGCGCTGCTGATGGCGGTGGTGAGCCTGCTCTATCCAACGGTGACGGTGGCCACGCTGCATGACTTTCATCCGGTCACGCTGGCGCTACCGCTGCTCGGGGCCTGGCTCGATGCGATGGATGAGGGCGCGTGGCGACGGGCGCTGCTGTGGGGCGGGCTGGCGCTGGCCTGTCGAGAAGACATCGCGGTGCAGCTTGCGCTGGTGCTTGGGGCGTTTGCGCTTCATCGTCCCCAGCAGCGCGTCTGGCTGGCCTGGGTGGCGGCCCTGCTGATTGCCTACTTTGGCGTCTACATCGTCGCGATCCAGCCGCATTATTTGCCCAAGCTTGGCTCCTACGGCCTGCACTTCGCAGGCGGCGGTCAAAAGGTCGGTTCGGGTCGCGATCTGCTACTGCTACTGCTTCGTCATCCCTTGCGCTTTGTGATGGAGTGGCTGACCTGGGAACGGCTGCGCTACGTCCTGGAGCTACTGTGGCCGCTCGGTCTGCTGCCGCTCCTCGGTCCGCGCTTTGCCGTGGGTGCGCTCCCGATCCTTGGGATCAACTTTCTGTCGTCGTTTCCCCGCGTGCGCAGCATCGAGTCGCACTACACCACCGCGATGGTGCCGTTTTTGGTGATGGCGGCGGTGGTTGGCCTGTCGCGGCTTGCGGCGGTGATGAGATCACGCACCCCGCGACTGAGCCCGCTTTGGCTCGCCGTGGCGCTGCTCCTCCTGACGGCGGCGGCGCAGGTGCGGCACGGAGGTTCACCGCTGGCGGTCTATAGCAGTCGCTACTCCGCCGCACTGTTTGTACCGGACCCCGAGGCAGCTTCAGTGCGCGCTGCCATCCACAGGGTTCCGCCGGGGGCTTCGGTGGCTGCTCGGCCTGGACCGCTCGCCCACCTGGCGGATCGCCCTCGGGTGGTGAGTCCGCCCGAATACGACGACGGCCAGCCGGTGGATGTGGTTCTCACCAAAGACGCCACGCCGCAGGGGACCGCTCGCATTGGCAGCCAGCCGCTCTCTTCCCACTAATCGTCCGTTTGCGCCCACGACGAGCGCTTCCCACGGTTCATCCGAGCCTCGTCATGGAGTAAACTGGCTCACAATTTCTCTATGACTCGTCGCTTTCACATCACGGGGCCCTGCGTGTCGGGGCGGGACTTCATGGTCGACTGGTCGTCGCGGCTTGCGCGACCGCTGGCCTCACTTATGCGCGGCGAATCGCTGCTCATCCATCGCGGGCGGCAGTCCGGCAAGACCAGCTTTTTGCGCGAGCTGGCGACCGCGCTGCGGAAAGAGGGCTTGGCGGTGGGGTTGTGCTCGCTGCAAGTCGCCGAGGATCAGTCGCTGCTCGGGCTGTTTCGCCACATCGAAGGGACGCTCCACGCCGCGTATCCACTGCCGAGCCTGCCCAAGTGGAACCCGACCGAGCCCCAGTCGCTGTCGTTCTGTCTGTACCTCGGCGAGGTCCAGAAGCGTCTTGGCAAGCCGCTGGTCCTGATGCTCGATGAGTACGACGCCCCGCCCCGCAAGCTGACGATTTCGATCCTGCGCAGTTTTCGTTCAGCGTTGTCCTTGGCAGACGACAGCCGTCCATTTGTGCATGCGGTCTTGCTGTGCGGAAAGACCCATGTCCGTGACCTCCGCGACGAGCTGCGCCCCACCGGGGATGAGACGCGGGGCAGTGGCTCGCTGTGGAATGTCGGGTTGCCGGTGGCACTGCCGGGCCTGTCGCAGCATGAGCTGGACTCGCTGCTCAGGGACTACGCGACGGACAGTGGAGTGGTCCTGACTCGCGAGGCGCGGGACGAGCTGTGGCAAAGGACGCGGGGGCAGCCGTGGCTGGTGAGCCGGATCCTCTACCAGCTCGACGAGCAGCTTGGCAGTCCGCGCCGCAGTCCCGAAACCAACCTGGCCGTCTCCTCGCCGACCGCGCAGCAGGTACGGGCCATCGCCGAGCAGCTCCTTGGCGAAGACTGCGTTCACTTGCTGTCCGTCGGGGATGTCGTAAACGGGCGCAAAGAGGCCGAGGAGCTATTGCTGAGGCTTCTCGGCGGCGAAGAGGTTGCCCTGAGTCGGGCCGATGAGGTGCAGTCGTACCTTCTCGATAGTGGCCTGCTCACGGCGTCCGATACCGGGCAACGGGTCGAGATCAGCAACCCCATCTACGAGGCGTACCTTTTGCGCCTGCTCGGGGACTAACAGCGCGAAACGGCTTCGGCCCAGCGCTGCTTCATCGCCGAGACCGTCGCGGCAGGCAGCGAGGGCGAAAAGCGGCGATCGATCTTGTAGACCGCCGCCACCTCTCCCACCGACCGCCACAGCCCAACGCCCAGACCTGCCAGAAGGCCCGCACCGAGCGCCGTGCTTTCCAGCATCTGCGGCCTGACGATCTCCACCCCGAGAAGGTCCGCTTGAAGCTGCATGAGCAGGTCGTTCTGGGCGGCACCACCGTCGACCCGCAGGCTGGATAGCTTGAGTCCGGAGTCGGCCTCCATCGCCGTCAGCAGATCGCAGTTTTGCAGGGCAATTCCTTCGAGCGCCGCCCGTGCAATCTGGCCGCGTCCGGTACCTCGGGTGAGGCCCCACAACAGGCCGCGAGCCTCCGGTCGCCAGTGCGGAGCGCCGAGTCCCGCCAGGGCCGGCACCGCCACCACCCCACCCGAGTCGGGCACCGAGCGCGCCAGCGCTTCGATTTCACTGGCCGACTGGATGATCCCCAGCCCATCGCGCAGCCACTGCACCATGGCACCCGCAATGAACGCGCTCCCCTCGAGTGCATAGTGAAATTCGTCGTGACCTTGGCCACTCGGACGCTGCCACGCCACCGTGGTCAGCATGCCGTTCTTCGAGGGCACCACCCGATCGCCGGTGTTGAGCAGCAAAAACGCCCCGGTCCCGAAGGTGCACTTGGCCTCGCCGGGCGCAAAGCAGAGCTGGCCAAACAGCGCCGACTGCTGATCTCCGGCGATCCCCGCGATCGGAATCCCGTCGGGAAGTCCCGGTACCCCGCGAGTCTCGGCGCAGATTCCTTGCGACGGTACAACCTTGGGCAGCGACCGCTGTGGAACGCCAAGCAGCGCACCCAGCTCGGGATCCCAGCGTCGCTCCGTGATGTCATAGAGCAGCGTTCGCGAGGCATTCGAGGGATCGGTGACCCACGCCGCGCCGCCCGACAACCGGTGAATCAGGAAGGTGTCGATCGTGCCAAAGCGGGCCTGTCCGGCCTCGGCCTGCGACTTGAGCCCCGGTACTTGCCGCAGCAGCCACTCGATCTTGGTGCCCGAAAAGTAGGGGTCCAGCACGAGCCCGGTCTTCTGTTGCACGGAAGCGAGGTGTCCGGCCTGCCGAAGCTCGGTGCAGCGGGCGGCGGTGCGACGGTCCTGCCACACGATCGCGTTGTGCAGCGGCTTGCCGTCCCGGCCAATGCAGACGGTGGTCTCGCGCTGGTTGGTGATGCCGATGGCGGCGATGCGGCTTGTGTCAATCGCGGCGCTCGACAAGGCCGCCGACAGGGCTTTGCAGACCGACTGCCAGATCGCCTCCGGGTCGTGCTCGACCCAGCCCGGCTGGGGATAGATCTGGGCAAACTCGGCGTAACCCCGGCTGACCACATCGAGCCGTTCGCTGAGCAAAAGGACGGTGGAGCCGGTGGTTCCTTGATCGATCGCAACGACATAGCGCGACATCTGGGTTTCGTTCCTTTCGTACAAAGAGCAGCCTATTTTTGGCGCAGCAGCAGCGCTTCTCCGAGCAGTAGCAGGATCAGCACCCAGCCCAAGGCATGCCACAGCTCGACGCGCCGACGGGGGTTTTTGCCGCTCGGCGAGGTTTCGTTCTGGATCAGCGGTCGTTGGAGCGCCGCCAGCCGTGACGCCGGAGCGAGCTGCAAGTCGGACTCGCTCGGGTCGATGTTGACCACAAAGTGCTCACTCGGACGCGCTTTCAGAACCCCGGTATCGCCCGCAGTCGCCACTCGGTAAAAGCCCGGCTCGCGGCTTTCCGTAAAGCTGAGCAGCTTGCGTCCTTGGAGCCGCTCGAACAGTCGGGTCTTTCCAGACGGCAACGTCACTTCGACGCGGGTGTCACCGGGCTGGAGCTTGATGTCGCGGGTCTGGCCAATCAGCGTCTCGGTCTCGGCCTTCTGAAGCGGGGCCCGCGACAGGTGACGGACGATCTGCTGCACCAGGGGCAAAAACGCCGGCTGAATCGGCAGATCGTTCCAGTCCCGATCAAGCGTCGAGGTAAACAAAAGCACCCGTCCCCGTCCCACCGTCCGCTCGGTCAGCGCCGGAGCGCCACTCTCGAACGACAGGATCACCGTGGTTTCGCCCTGGCTGCGCGGCGTGGGCTGGAGCAGCAGATAGCGCGCAAACGATGCCGACAGCAGGGACTCGCTCGAGCGACCGCTCAGGAACGGCTGAAGCAGCGGATGACGGCGATCGAGCTGGCCGAGGTGTTCTCCCGGACCTTGGGTCGAGGACTCGCCTTCGCCCGAGCCACGACTCGGCAGTGCCCCGGCGGTCTTGATCACCGCCAGCGGCTGCGGCAGAAGCTCTGCCAGCACCCGGTTGTAGGCCTCGACGTCGACGTTATCGCCCAGGCCAATCAGCAGCCCGCCACCGCCCTTGACGTATTCGTAGAGCCCGCGCTCAATGCCACGTCGGGACAGCTCTTGGGCCTTGGCGTTGAGCAGCACCACCGCGTCAAACTCTGCCAGGCTGCCGAGTCCCTCATCGAGCGAGCGGGTCACAAGCTGGAGCTGCGAGTCGTCCCGCTCACTCGGACGCAGCGCCATTTCGATGTAGTACGCCTCGTCATCGCGCCGCAGGTTGCGCGGGTCGCCGTCCAGCACCAGCACTCGCAGCACCGCCTGGACATCGACCCGCAGGTGGCGCTGGTTGTCGGCGTCCAGGGCATCGGGCGACAGCCGCACCGCCAGGTGATGTAGCCCTGCGCTTGGTGCGGTTTGCGACTCACCCGTCCCTGGGGTCTGCGTCGGGCTCGGCGTCGGCTGCAAGATGTGGATGAAGCGCTTGATGGCCTGACCGCGAGGCTGCAAATCGACCAGCCCCTTGGCCACGGCCTGGCCATCGACGAGCATTGTCACCTGAAGCTCTTTGACGGGCTCGTCGCCGAAGTTGTGAAGCTCGGCCATCACCCGCACCGCCCGTGGGCCCATGCTGGCGGCAGGCTCGGCGCGCAGGTCGACCACCGCGCAGTTTGGCAGGGACTTGCCATCGCGGACATCGACCAGAGAGACTTCGGTCTCGGCGGGCGGATGGATCGACCCGTCCAGCGAGTGCGCCGAGGTATCGCCAATGACGTAGATGCGCTTCAGGCTGCCTCGGTGCGTGGACAGGATCTGGGTGGCCCGCTTAAACGCCGACGGCAGGTCCGAGGGCCGATAGGTGGGCCGCAGCGCCGAGATCGCCGAATACAGCCGGGTTCGGTCCGAGGTCAAGTCCCCGACCGGTGTCTCGCCAGCCCGTGAGCCCAAGATCAGCGCCGCCTCTGCGCCCTGCGGCAGCGCGTCGATGATGCGGCTCGCCAGCTTGCGACCTCGCTCAAACAGCGTCGCCGAACCCAGCTTGGCGTCACTTTGCGGCTGGTACATCATCGACAAGCTGTCGTCGAAGATCAGCACCGCTCGCTGGGTCTGGCTGACCTGCACCGGCAGATCCGAGTCGGTCTCCGCAAACGGTCGCGCCAGCAGAAAGGGAATCGCCATCAGCAAAAGCACCCGGACCAGCAGCAGCAGCACATGCCGCAGCCGGGTTCGCTGGGCCACCCGCCGATTGCTCGCCCGCAACAGCAGCAGCGTCGGCAGCTTGCGGACTTGGGCCCGCCGCCGACCGTGCAGGTGGATGAGCACCGGCAAGATGCCCAGGACCAAAAAGACCGCGTACGCCGGAGACAGCAGATGCACGGCTTACCTCCGCACCCGCTGGCGCAGCGGCCCGCGTAGGATGTCGAGCAGCACGCTCTCGGGCGAGCGCGACGACTGGACCAGCGCGTACTCGACATCGCCTTCGCGCAGGCCGCGCCGGGTCTCGGCCAGAAACTGCTGTAGCTCCGCCAGGTAGGCTTTGCGGACGTCGCCGGGATCGACGAACAACCGCTCCTGACCGGCCAGCGTCGGCTCGACTTCCTCGAACCAGGTCAGGTTGGTCCAGGGCAGCTCCAGCTCGTCGGCATCGAGGATTTGCAGCACGATCACGTCGTGCTTTTGCGCCCGCAGGCTGACCAGCTTGGCCCGCAAAAGGGCCGAGTGTCGGCGCAGATACTCGCTGTAGTCGGGGGTCTCGACGAGCGGCGGTGGCGGGAGTAGATCCGACAGCACCACAATCAGCGATCGTCGTCGGATTGTCTCCGACAGCAGCGTCAGGGCATCGCCTAGCTCGGCCCGCCCGTCCGCCTTCGACTCTTCTAGCGCTCGACACAGATCGCCCAGGTGCGCCGGTCCCGCTCGTGGCGGGATGTACTGCGGCCCATCCTCTTTGGCAATCACCACCCCCGACGAGTCATGCTGCCGTAACAGC
The DNA here is from genome assembly GCA_937859535.1 of uncultured Myxococcales bacterium. Classification (GTDB taxonomy): domain Bacteria; phylum Myxococcota_A; class Polyangia; order Palsa-1104; family JAEUJZ01; genus JAEUKA01. The sequence goes on along the minus strand of CALLYL010000152.1, from coordinate 2,994 downwards.
AGGTACGCCAGCGCTGCCGCCAGGAGTCGCGCAAAATCGAGCTTGGTGAGCTGATCCTGCCTGCCATAGCCCATCGAACCGGAGCTGTCGACGACGATGTAGGCGCGGACCTCGGCTTCTTCCTCGTAGCGCTTGACGTAGTATTTGTCCATCCGGCCCCAGGCCCGCCAGTCGATGTGGCGCAGCTCGTCACCGGGTGCGTACTCTTTGTGCTCGGCGAACTCGACGGACGAGCCGTGATGGGCGGCGCGGTGCATGCCCTGCAAGGCGCCCTCGGCGACCAGGCGTGCGCGTAGCTGCAAGCTCTGAAGCCGAAGCAGCGAAGGCAGGTCAAGCAGCCGAGACGTCATCGTCGAAAACTACGGTTTGATCGCTTCTAGGAGGCGGTCGATGATGACCTGCGGGCCAATGCCCTCGGCTTCCGCGTGGAAGTTTACGATCAGGCGGTGTTGCAGCACCGGACGCGCCAGCGCCCGCACGTCGTCGATCGAGGCAGCCGGGCGGCCTTCGAGGATCGCCTTGGCCTTCGCGCCCAAAATCAGAAACTGCGAGGCTCGCGGCCCGGCCCCATAGGCCAGATACTCACTCACCAGCGCCAGCGCCTCGGCTTCCTTCGGTCCACCGGCCAGGCGCATGCTGCCGCTCGTGCGATTGGCTCGGCTGCCCGGTGCCCGCTGCGGACGGGTGGCGTGACACAAAGACACCGCGTAGCGCACCACATGATCTGCCGCCGGTACCCGCAGCACCAGGTCTTGAAGCTGCATGATCCGCTCCGGCGACAGCACTTTCGACAGGGTCGGACGCTCCGCCGAGGTACCGCGCTTGACGATCTGTACTTCTTCCTCCAGCGTCGGATAACCGACATCGACCTGGAGCATGAAGCGGTCGAGCTGCGCCTCGGGCAGTGGGTAGGTACCCTCTTGCTCGATCGGGTTCTGCGTCGCAAACACCAAAAACGGCGGGGTCAGCTCGTGGGTCTGGCCACCGGCGGTGACGCGCCCCTCTTGCATCGACTGGAGCAGCGCGGCCTGGGTCTTCGGCGGCGTGCGGTTGATCTCGTCGGCGAGCACGATGTTTGCAAAGATCGGCCCGCGAATGAAGCGGAACACCCGTCGGCCCGTCGTCTGGTCCTCTTCGAGGATGTCGCTGCCGGTGATGTCCGACGGCATCAGGTCGGGCGTAAACTGAATCCGTGAAAAGCGGAGCTGCAAGACCTCTGACAGCGTCGAGATGAGCAGGGTCTTGGCCAGACCCGGCACGCCCACAAACAGACAGTGGCCACGGGCGAACAGCGCGATCAAGAGCTGGTCGATGACGTGACGCTGACCGATGATCCGCTTTTCGATCTCCCGCAGGATCGCTTGCCGGGCGTCTTTGATCTCGGACACCGCCGAGAGAGTCTCGTCCACCGAAGCGGGAACCGTCGGAAGCACAAGCTGCGCCGCCTCGCCGGACCCCGCCGAATCAGATTGAGCAGTCACAGGCGCATTGTGCCATAGCTTTGCTCACAGCGGCGGAGACTTCGCAGTGGTTACGGTGCGGGATGTTCGGGGGCGGCGGGAGCAGGCAGGGGCGCTTCGGGTTCACGGCGCTTACCGGCGCGGGCCCCGAGCGTTGGGACTTTCTCGTCGATCTCATCGCCGAACAGGTAATAGCCCGCCCGCCGCAGCTCGCCGTGACGCTGGAGGAGCAGCGAGTAGATGCGGTCGCGCTCATCCATCGCCTTCGCCGCCGCCGAGCTGACCGACGCCCGCGCCCCGTCCGGCGTAATCACCTTCATCAGCCCATGCCCAAGCTCCGCAATCCGCGCAATCTGCGCCTCCGAAAACGGATGCTTCCCCGCAATCTGCCCCCGATACGCCCCATACAAATCCGCCAGCGCTACGCCATCTTGGGCGGCGTCGAACATCCCCGTGCCGGAGCGGATCTGCGCCACCAGCGACTCGGGCACGATACCCACCAGCGCGAACACCTCTGCTTGCAAGAGCATCGCTTCGCGCAGCCGCAGTAGCTCGCCTAGCTTGCTGTCGATCTCGGCGCGCTTCACTGGCAGTGCCAGCCGGACCGACTCCGCGTGGGCATAGAGCAGCGCTTCGGCCAGTGTGGTCAGCTTGCCAAACCCATCGACATTCAGCTTGGGCAGCTCGGCCCGGAGCCGGTCCAGGTGCGGCTGCACCGACTGCACACCCTGCTGAACGTTCACGTAGATCAGGTTCACGTCCAGCTTGAGCCCCGTAATCTTTTCGCGAGGGATGCCGATGGCCTCGGCCACAAACTCCTCATAGCTCTTGTGGAGCGAGGGCGGGTCCAAGGGCACCGGGCTTGGGGTACGGGGAGAGGAGGAAAGGGACTTGGAAGTAGGTTTTTTGGTCATGTCACAAGGGGTAGCAGCCGATCACAACCCCGCAACCGAAAAATCGAAAAAAGTCACGGATCTACCCTGGCACCCACCCGCAGGCACCCGCAAAGCCGTCACTCATTCCCCGCCACCCCACCAAGGCTGCCCATGCAAGGTCCAAGTCATTCCCCGCCATCCTCCGCGAGCTGCCCTGACAGACCGCAATCATCCCCAGGCATCCCCCAGCAACCGTGGACCCATGATCCAAACCATGGGCGGCCACTTGGCATCGGGTGGTGGGGATGTTTGACGCTTCTCCGAAGCGTGTGCTAGACCGCATCCTAGGAGTCCAGACGATGACAATGAAAGATCTGATAGAAAAGTTGAAGAATCAGAAGCAACCGACAGATGGTCGATTGATACAGCGTAGGGATAATTATGTAAAAGCGGTCGCGCAGTTGATTGTGGATATACAGAAATGGCTAGAACCGGCAGTCCGGGATAATATCATGACGCTCTCAGTGTCTACAGTCGATAGAACAGAGGAAGATATTGGTACCTACCCTGTCCAAGAGTTGACAATTCGGCTGGTAAATAGAGATGGATTGATCGTTAAGATAGAGCCAATTGGGGCAATGATTGTAGGGACTGTCGGT
>CALLYL010000151.1 GCA_937859535.1 uncultured Myxococcales bacterium | reverse complement strand
GGTTCCCGACGCGCCGGTGCTCACGTGGAAGTCGCTGTACATCACGCGCCCACACTGGTTGGCCGGCATCGCTCCGACTGGGGTGTTGAACGTGTAGTGCATCGGGAAGTTGCCGTTCTTCGTAGAAGTAAGTTGGGTGCCGTACATCCACTGCTGGGACGGTGCCACCACCGCATCAAAGTCGTGACGAACCTGCTTGACCGCAATCTGGCCGAGCGTGCCGCCCGCAACCTGCTTGAGCCACGTCGCGAACGTCTTCCCCTTGGGGAAGCTCTGGTCGATGATCGCGTTCTGGTCGGGTGGGGTCGTCTGGCTGACCTTCCAGGTCGCGGTCGCATCCCACGCGGTGTTGAGTGCCGGTGGTGCCGTCTGGTTCTTGCCGTGTAGGAACGAGTAGCCGAAGTGGGTCACGTAGATACGGCCACCGGCTGCGGTGTAGTTGAGCAGGTTGTTGTAGTAGGCCGACTTGTCGATCGCCGATCCCTCACAGTCCAGGATGATGAGGTCGTACTTCTTCATCGTGGTGAGGTTCCCAAACAGCGATGCCGCCGTCGGGGTCGTGCCAGCCAGAGTCGCACCGTTCGCTTGGTAGAAGTTCACGCGGCCCGTTCCGGTCGGCTGCGTAAACTCGCTGGTGTCGATACCGATCTTGGGCAGCACGCACTCCATCGGGTCCGCCGAGCCGGTCACCACCGCGATCGCCGGAATGTCCCCTTCGGTCTTGTTGCGGGGCAGCCGGGTCTGAGCCGTAGTCAGCGCCGTAGTCGAGCAGCAGGCAACCGCCGGGAGCGTCACTTGACGCCGCCAGCGTCCAAGCTGAATCACCAGCGGAATCGGAACTCCGCACGGCACGTTGGACAGGGTGAACTTGCCATCGATGCCCGAGTTGGTGCTCACCAGCGGCGAGCCCGTCACGTCCGAGCCACACTGGTCACAGGTCACGCCCGAGGTAAACGGCATCACCGTCGCATTCGGCACGTACACCAGCGCGTTCGGGATCGGATCGGGAGTGCCCCACAGCGCGGTGTTGTCATGGCCTGGAGCCGTAACCGTTCCGGTCAGCGTCGTCGATCCACCATCACAGACCACCTGATTCTTGCACAGGTTTACGCACATCGGGGCCGGCACGCCACAGTTGTTGGCCACGCCAGCGCCGCCGCAGATCTGGCCTGCCGGACAGGAGCCGCAGCCCGGTCCCGTCGCACCACCAATGATGCCGCCACAGCCATCACCAACGAAACCGCAGTTGGCCTTGGCCATCGCGCAGGTCGTCAGCGGAGTACACATCACCTTGCCGCACTTGCCTGCGATGCCGCCGCCGCCGCAGGTCTCGCCCGCGACCGTACAGGTTCCGCAGTTGAGGGTGTTGCCACAGCCATCGCCGAGCATGCCGCAGTTCGAGCCAGCGGCCATACAGGTCGTCGGGGTACAGGTTCCGCCGCCCGCGCCACATACAAATGGAGTGCCACCGCCTCCGCAGCTCTCGCCCGCGACCGTACAGGTTCCGCAGCTCACCGTGCCGCCACAGCCATCGGCCGCCTCACCGCAGTTCGCTCCGAGCGCCGCACAGGCCGCTGCAGCCGTCTTGGGCACGCAGCCCGAGGTGCCGCCGCACTGGAAGAAAGTGCCACCACCACCACAGGTTTGAGGGGTGGTACAGGTGCCGCAGTCCAGCGTTCCACCACAGCCATCACCGATCAGGCCGCAGTTGGCGTTGAGCGAGGCGCATGTCACTTGGCCACAGCCGCCACCGGTCATGTCGGCGTTCGGATCGGTCAGATCGGCCGTATCACCAGCATCGACCTCATCGCCGCCAACGGTTCCACCCGAGCAGCCCGACGAGCCGTAGCCCGCCACTACACCGATAAGTAAGAACAATCCCGGCAAGATAGACCATATAAACCGTCTCTTCTTCATGGCACCCCCCTTTCACAGTGGTAATAGCGATCATAAATCGACAGACAAAATTGGTGTCAATTGAATATCAATGATTCGTTAAAATCTGCGCTGTTGGTCTAGATGTAGCCAGCCGCACTTCAAGCGGTCACGACGTGGACCACGGTGGCAGAGCGCCCGAACTCAGCGATAAACAACTGATCAAGATGGGAACTCAATGATACGACAAAAGACATCACAGATAATCATGCATCAGAAGCCATGATCGCTTTAATAACCAACATAAAACACATCCATCTTCAGCTTTATCATTCAAACATATCCATTCACCATCAAAACCAGCGACTGTCATATCGACAAAGAAGAGACACAACGATGCCGTGGCCCTCGCTTGAAGGAACGAGGACGCAGGTTCGCAGCGCGGCTCAGTGCGGGGAGCTATTTCTGGGAAATCGGGACGCGGCGGATGTCCCAGCCGGTCTGGCCGATGACCACTTTGACCAGAAGGTCCGTCGAGCCGGGGATGAACTGATACTCGCGAGAGCTGTTGGCGACCCAGCGCGCCTCGCTGGCGGCCTCGTCGATGACGATGATCCGGTTGTGGGCCCCTTTGGGAACCGAGTTGCTCACCGCCAGCACCCGTCCGTCACCGAGTTCATTGAAGGCGCGGACGTTGCGAGCCAGCCGGAGCACTTCGTTCGTGGCGAGCAGACGCGAGTGAAAGTCCCCGGCACTGTCCGAGCGCGCTGCCCACTCCAGGTAGCGCAGTCGCTTGCGGTCGGCGGACCAAGTCGGCCGTCGACCTCGCTCCATCACCTGCGTGTCACCGAGGAAACCGTTGCCAATGCCCGCGCCGTAGGTCAGCGCCGGATCCGTCGAGTAGAGCAGCTCTCCGCCCGGCCCAATCGCCAGTAGCTGCCCCATCGATTCGAGCCGCACCCTCGGCGATCCCGAGCCATCCTCCGGCACCTGACGAAGTTCGTCCCCACTCCGATAGAGCACCAATCGCTCACCCTGGAGCAGCACCGTTCGAAAATACTCCGTCGAGCACGGAGACGGGTCCAGCACCACCGCCATTGCGCCATCGAGCGGCAGCCGCGACAGTCCGCCCTCGCTACAGACCAGCAGCGCCGTCTGTCGACTGTCTAGCAACCAGCTCCGAGGCTGCTTGCCAAGCGAGCGCTCACCGCCCATCGAGCGAGTCTCGTAGATCGTCAGGTTGTCTTTGCCATCCTGGACAATCAGCCGCTCGCCCGTCGCATCGAGCTGGTAACGCCCCTTATCGAAGGGCTTTGCTGGATCGACGCCCTCCGGAATCGGCAGCTCACGGGTCTCTGCTGAGCCATCCATCCGAAAAGCCCGCAGGCTCTTCGACTTGCTGCTCTGCGAAATCATCACCCCGACCTGCTCGTTCTGGCTCACCAGCAGAACCGGCGTCCCTTCGGGAAATCGGCCAAATACCTGCGGCGGCTCGCCGGGCCTGACCCTGGTGAGCAGCACCGACTTGTCCTTCAGCGAAGGATCGAGCAGCCCCGGCACCACCATGATGTACAGCGAGCGCACCGTCACTTGCAGGTACTGCGATGGGTACGTAACGGCCGACTGCGGATCTTCTTGCGGATCGAGCCGAACCATCCGCAGCGTCTCGGGCAGATTCGGCAAGGTAATGCCGTCCGGAAGGCCCGCAGGTAGCTCCGGCAGCTCGGGAATCACTGCCCATGGCTTATCCGCCGCATCGAGGAGCACATACAGCTCGCGGGCCGTCTTGCCGTTGAGCTTCAGAAACCGCTCCATCACCGGCGGTTCACCAAGGAGCGGCAGCTCCGGCGCGCTGCTATCAAACACCCAGCTACAGCCTACCGAAAGCGCCACAGCACCCAAGCACAGCGTCCGTCTTTGCAGCACGGTCATCTAGCGAGTCTACTCCCACCAAACAGCGGAGAAGCCAAGGCTGAATCAATCTGGACTGTGAACCGCAGCGAACACCTCACGGTGTCCACATCCCGGGTCAGCCATTGCTATAGAAAGTCGGTCTCGGATATCGGCGATGGCCGAACGAGATTTGTGCCGAGGTCGGCGGATGCCGAACAGAGGAAAGCTACAGCCACGGAAGGGCTCAGAACCGCAGCGAAAACAATCGGTCGAGTAGACGAGCGAAGACAGCCGCAGTTCGGCTGCAAGCACGCTCGCCATAGCCAACGAATGGCGTGGCAGGTTCTGAAGCGAGCGGCCTAGCGCTTGGAGAACTGGAAGCGAGCGCGAGCACCACGCTGACCGTACTTCTTACGCTCTTTGCAGCGTGGGTCGCGGGTGACGTATCCGGCGGCCTTCAGCGCGCCACGGAAACCAGCATTGACCTTGAGGAGGGCGCGAGTGATGCCGAGACGAATCGCATCAGCCTGACCCGACAAACCTCCACCGGCGACGTTCACGTAGACGTCGTAGTTTGCGGCCTGCGAGGTCAGCGCCAGCGGCTGCCGAAGCACCATCTTGGAAGTCGCCCGACCGAAATAATTGTCGATATCACGGTGGTTGATGGTGACTTTGCCCGAGCCGGGCTGCATCCATACACGCGCCACCGCCTCTTTTCGACGACCCGTGGCGTACACTGCGTTTCGTTCGACGTTCGCCATTTCTTAAACTCGACTAGAGAGTGTTTCTCTCGTGGTTACAGCGGATAAAGGAAGTCGCGCCTGACTGCTTGATGAGTCTCCCGCCGCAGAGCGTGGAGAGAACCACCCAAGCGAAAGCGCGAACCGTCCTAGCCACGCATGGACTTCAAGGTGAGCTTGTTCGGCTGCTGGGCACTGTGCGGGTGCTCGGTGCCGGAATAGATCTTCAGCTTCTTGATGATGACCCGGCCAAGCGGGCCTTTCGGCAGCATGCCCCACACTGCGCGACGAATCACTTCGTCCGAGCGGGTTGCCAGCATCTCGCGTGCCGGACGGGACTTCAGTCCGCCAAGGAACAGCGTGTGCTTACGATACAACTTGTCGTCGAGCTTATTGCCGGTCAGGTGAACCTTCTGGGCATTGAGCACGACCACAAAGTCGCCGCTGTCGATGTTAGGGGTGTAATCGGTCTTGTGCTTGCCGCGAAGGAGGGTGGCGATCTGCGTCGCCGCGCGGCCTAGGGTCAGACCCGCCACGTCGATGACGTGCCACTTGCGTTCGGCCTGAGCCTTCTCGGGGTTTTTGAGGTACGTGCTCGGAATCGGAGTAGCCATGCGAGTTCCTTAGAGAGATTGGAACTATCGGATCACAAAAGCAGTGTCAAGAACCTTCTTTCCTTACGCGGACTTAGCCCACGAGGAGCACGAGGTTCCTTGGCGAACTGCTCAGATGTTTGGCAACCTACCAGATTCGCACGCCGAGGGAAGTACGTTTCTTGCTGCCTGCTTGTATTTTGCGGTGAAGTCCAGATACCGTAAGGGCTATGCGACGGACGATGCGCGCTGTTTGGTGCTTGGGACTGCCTCTATTGCTGACGACGTGGCTGATGCCGAGAGCGCAGGCACAGACGGACGATGTGGTGCGGTTCAAGATCACCAACCCCGGGCAAGCTCTCTACAAGGTTGCGGTGCCCAAGCTGCTTGGTGATGGCGAAAGCGCCCAGGTCATGCAAGAGGTGCTGACCGGCGATCTCAATTCCTCGGGGCTGTTCAAGACGCTCGACCCGAACTCGTTTGTTGCCGACCTGGCCAAAGAGGATCTATCGATTGGGCCGGACTCGTGGCGCACCGTCGGTGCCGAAGGGGTCGTCAAGGCACGCACGACCAACACCGGCGGCGATGTCTCGGTCGAATTTCGCCTGTTCGAGGTCATCAAGGGCGACCGCCCGGTTCTCACCAAGACCTATCGCGCCCCAAGCGCCAACATCCGCCGCCTGGCCCACATTTTCGCCGATGAGATCGTTCGCTACTACACCGGCGAGGACTCGTTCTTCGGCACCCAGATCGCCTTCTCGCGTCCCATCGGTCGACAGCAAGAGCTTGTGATCATGGATTACGATGGGGCCGGTCAGCACTCGATCACCAGCAACGGCTCACAGAACATCCTGCCGTCGTGGCATCCATCGGGAAGCAGCCTGCTGTATACGAGCTTTGTCCGAGGCACGCCCGATCTGTGGTCGACCACGACCGGTGGTGGTAAGCCGAAGCGCATCTCGACCAGGCCCGGACTGAACACCGGCGGGGTGGTGTCACCCGATGGCACCAAGATCGCGGTGACACTGTCGTTCGAGGGCAACAGCGAGATCTACGTGCTGACCCCAGCGGGCGACGTAATCAAGCGGCTGACCAATAACCCGGCGATTGACAGCTCGCCGACGTGGTCACCCGATGGTGGCCAGATCGCCTTTGTCTCGGATCGCCATGGCAGCCCGCAGATTTGGAAGATGTCAGCCTCGGGTGGAGATCAAGTCAAGCTCACCCGCAAGGGCAGCTACAACGTGGAGCCCGCGTGGAATCCAAAGATGCTCAACGGCAAGTCGCTGATCGCGTTTTCGGGACGAGATGAAAAGGGCAACCTCGACATCTTTACCATCGACGCAGCGAATCAAGAGCTCCAGCGCCTCACTGAAAACCAGGGTTCAAACAGCCATCCGACCTGGGCCCCAACGGGACGTGCGCTGGCGTTTAAATCGAGTCGGGGCGGAATCTACGTGTCCACGGCAGACGGCAAAACCCAGCGTCCGGTCTTCCGAGGTGGAGCCGAGACGCCATCATGGGGTCCGTACGTCAAGCCGTAGCGTCGATTTTCCCTATTCCTGGGCACACAGTGGCTCGAACAGCCACAGTCCAAGAATGACGGCCATGCTGTCGAACACCAGCAGGAACTTGATCCAGCGCACCGCATCCACCAGCGATTCGGTGGTTCCGTACAGCACGCCGTAGGTTCCACGAGCGCCAGCCAGCAGCGCAGGCACCACCAGCGGATAGACGAGCAGCGGCAGCAGCACCTCGCGAACCCGCGCCCGACCTAGCGATGCTCCGAACAGCGCTGCCACGGCCGCAAAGCCGAGCGTTCCCAGCCCGAGTAGCACCAAAAAGAGCACCCAGGACGTCCCTGGGCCGACCTTCATGCCAAATAGCAGCAGGAGCCCTGGCACGACCACGCTGGACGTAAGGAGCATCAGCAGCGTGATCGACATCAGCTTGGCCAGGTACAGGGCGCTGCGTTCGATGGGGGCCAGAAGCAGCGCTCGCAGGGTGTCGGCCTCACGCTCGCGTTCAAAGCTGCGCGAGATACCGAGCATGCCCGATAGCGAGATCGCGACCCATAGCACTCCGGACATGACCTCAACGGTTGGTGGCGCGCCGCCGAGGAATGAAAACGAAAACAGCAGCACCACAATCGCCGAAAAAAGCATCGTCGCGTAGATCAGCTCACGGGCTCGCCACTCAACCCGCACGTCCTTCCACAGCAGAAGTCCAACCTGGCGTAGTAGCGAACCGCTCATGCGATCCTCGCAAGCGGTCGTTCGGCAGCGCGGGAGTACAGCTTGAGAAGCTGCTCACGGGAGCATTCGCCGCTCGAGTAGCGTTGGGTCTTTTCCAATCGGCCACGCCGCAGCACCGCAGCCACGTCGAGGAGCGGGGCGAGCGGCTCGAAATCATGGCTGATCACGACCACGATCGCCCCTCGGGCTCGTTCATCGGCAATCAGCGAGGACAAGAGCTGGACGCCCTCTTGGTCGAGCCCCGTGTACGGCTCATCGAGAAGCAGCAGTCCCGGTCGATGAACAAGGGCTCGCGCCAGTGCCAGCCGCTGCACCATGCCTCGCGAAAATGTACGACTGGGCCGATCCGCCGCTGATTGAAGTCCAACCTGAGCCAGGAGCTCGGCGACCCGCTCGCTGCGAGCTTGTTCATCGGAACCCACGCCATACAGCTTGGCAAAAAAGAGCAAATTCTCGCGAGCCGACAGATCCGCATAACAGCGTGGCTCATGGGAGAGCAGCGACAGGCTTTGGCGCAGCCAGACGCCGTCGAGCTCTGAGACATCTTGGCCATCGAACAGCAGCTTGCCGCGAGTCGGTCGAATCTGGAGCGCCAGCACCCCGAGCAGCGTCGACTTGCCCGCACCGTTTTCCCCAAGCAGCGCGGTCACCTGCCCCGCTTCGAGCGTCAGGGAGATGTCACTCAGTGCCCGTTTTTCGCCGTAGTCCTTGAAAATGCCGCGAAGCACAACCTGCTGCACGGCACGGGACTCAGTCGGCATCGGCCTCGTCCAACAGACGATAGATCGCAGTCAGCTCGGCCATCACCTGCGCCCGGGTCCGCTTCGCACCACCGATTTCGCCGTCATCCATCGCCAATAGCTCACCGAGCAGCTTGTCGCGATCCACCAAAAGCTGCCGTTTGGCAGTCAGAAGGGCTCGTTCCTCACCCGGTTTGCCCAGCCAAGACAGGTATAGAAACGCGAGCGTCACCAGCAACGCGACCAGCCCACCAATCATTCGCGTCGCTCGCTGCTCTGCCGGCAGCCCTGAAATCGTCAGGGTAATTTGACCGCCTTCGCTGGTGCCCGCCAGTTGGCCAAACAGCAACTCGTGGCCTTGCCACTTGCGCTCTTGAATATCGGTCACTCCATCGAGCTTTAGCTCGGGACGCTTCTCGATTACCACGCGCAGATCGGCAACCTGGATACTCGCCGGTTGGCGAAACGTCAGCTCACCCGTGTGGCGCAGCATAAACGCCACTTGAACCATCGACTCACCCGGAGGCAGCGGACCCTTCCACACCAAGGCAACGTTGCCGGGCGAGCTTTGGTCAATGCTCAGCGTTGATGGCCCACCTGGTTGAAGCTGCGGCGCGACGGCACCCTCGGCGAGTGGAATCCGTAGCCCATCCGACCCAGGCTCGAAGGCCTGTGGCATGGGGTTGTTGATGCGCAGGATTTCCGACACCTGGACCATGTCTTCTTGGAGGTCAAAGATCAGGTGCGAGCCAGAGGATAGGCTCAGCTTGCGACGAGCCTCCTCGCCGCGCACCGGTGGTCGAGACACCACCGAAAGTGCCGTGCCCGCCGTCCCGTTCAGATGAAATGGCTCGCTGGGCTGCTCGAACCCAAACCGCGCCAACGTCACCAGGTACTCGGCCGCCCCCGTCGGCATGCCGGCCCACACCACAGAACCACCGGCATCGGTCGTTTGAGCCGGAAGCTTTTCAACCTGGGCCTCGCTGCTGGCCCGCCTGTACAGCGTGACGGGCACAGCCGATAGCGGCTTGTTCGATTCGTCAAACACCGTAACGCGCAGCGTTCCCGATGGCAGTGCCGCATCGGGATGCACCTGCCCGTCCGCAGGTGGGGGCGGGGATGCCGGAACAGCCGTCGTCACTGGTACTGCCGTCGCCGGTCCAGCCGGAGAAGTGGGCGTCCCGGTTGCGGGCAATGTTGGTGCGGTGGCTGCCGGAGCAGCCGTTGGTGGTGGCGTGTCTTTGGGAAACACCAGCATCAGGCGAATACCCGGAGCAGGCGCGCTTTGCACCTGAATCGGCTGCGAGGATTTGACCACACCGGACAGCTCGGTTCGTGCTTCGTAGGTACCCGGTGGAACCCCGGCGAACGTCGCTCGACCAGCGGCGTCGCTCTTGGCTTTGAGCTTGGTTCCCGACGAGGAGGTCAGCGATACTTCTTGATCGACGATCGGATTGGTAAAAGCGCCAATGAGCAGCCGCACCGTCACGGTCCCGGGCGGCACAGCGCCGTCGGGTCGCGGAATCCCCGACATCTGCGCCGGATCGGGCATCATCGGCTGGGCCCTTGCGACCGAACCCAGCCCCAACACCACTGCGAGAAGAACAGAGAGCCGAAGCATCACTTTCCTCCTCCCAGCTTGAGACCGCAGCTCTTACAGAACCGAGCATCGACGTCGTTGCGAGTACCGCAGTCCGCGCAGGCGGTGGCGATGACCGTCGGAACCTGGTTGCTGGGGACACGCTTGGGAGTCGACTCGGCTGTCGCCAGCGCCGCTTTGGACGCCGGTGCCTTTTTGCCAAGCGCTTCCCGTCGAGCAGCGAGATCGCGTTCGATCTGCTCCTCATAACTTTGTCCTTGATCAAGCTGACGGAGAATACGGACCGCTCGCTCGCGATAGCGACTGCGAATTTCTGCGTAGTCGTCGTCGGAAAGCTTGCCCATGGAGCGATCGAGTTCCAGCTCTTTGAGGGCCCGCTTGAGCAGGTGATATTCACGCGTCAGTTCGCGACGACGGCGTCCGACGGCAGCTTGTGCTTCCACCTGTTCGTCGTCGCTAGACACCGCAGTCAGGCCACGTGCCGCCTTGAGCAGCATGTTTCCCGTCACCCACAGCGCCGCAACGGCCCCAGCCAGGGCAATCGACGGACCGCTCAGGCTACCGAGCGCGACCGAAAAACCGATAAGTCCCAACCCGAAGGCAAGGCCCGTACCGCCATAGAGGAGCCGAGAGTCAGTCCATGTCATCGAGATCGTCGTCAAGGCGGCGCTCGTAGGAAGCGCGGTCTGTGTCTTTGAGAGTTGGAGAGGTAGCCTTACCAAGTCGAGCCTGTTGGCCCCAGCGACGAGCCAAGAGGCCCAGCGCTCCCAGTGCGGCCGCGATAATCACCAGCGGAAAGATCCAGGCCAGGCGATTGAAGCCTACGTCCTGCGGCACCACGAGCGCCGACTCTCCGGGATATTTGTCAAGAAAATAGCGAATAATCTGGTCACGACTGCGGCCTTCGTCGATAAAGCGAGCGATGATGCCGCGCTCTTTGGCCGCATTCCCGCACGAACACTCAGCGAGGGTCTGCCGACCACAACCGCACATGCAGACGATGGTCTTGCGTAGATCGCGCTCTAGCTCATTGCGGGGTGGCGTCGGAAAGTTCTGACCCTCCGTCGATTGATGCATGCCCTGACCGGCTGCGGTTTGAGCTTGCGCCTGACCCATCGCACCAAACAGAAGCAGCACAATCACCGTCGCTGTCGCCGCCTTGCCAGCCGTCGCGGACTTGGTGTCCGGGTCAACTGGCTCGGGTCCGCCCTTCCCTGTCGGGTCGCTTCGATCCGGCAAGAACGCAACCGCCGTGCCCACCATGAGCATCACAAATCCCAGCCACACCCACAGCACCAGCGGGTTTACGATCAGCTTGAGTCCCGCGACCGACTCGCCCTCGTCGATGCCGTTCAGGATCACATACAGATCCTCGAACAGGCTGTTGTGCGTCGCGACGATCGTCCGGGGCGGCTCTTCCTCGTGCCCGCGATAGGCCCACTTGGCCGGACGCAGCTCGAACGACTGCTGACCATCGACTTTGACGAGCAGCCGGGCCTCGGTGATTTCCTTCTGCGGGTCCGAGGAGGCCCGGAAGCTGGTGAGGGTAATCTCGTAGCGACCGAGCTTGGTCGACTTGCCACGGGCCAGCGTCACTTCGTTTTCGACCTGAAACGTCTGTCCGGCAAAGCCAAAGAACATAAGGACAATGCCGACGTGAACCAGGTAGCCGCCGTAGCGCCGCTTGTTGCGCAGCAGCAGTCCGACGAGTGCCGTTAGAAAGTCGAGCTTGGTGCCGCTCTGCCGAGCCCGAGTCCCGACGATGAACTCTTGCCCGACGGTGATCAGCACCATTGCACACAGTCCAAAGCAGACCAGGCTGACCGGCAACTGGAACTTCTCATGCATGAACGACGACCGGGTCCGTGCCCACGGCAGCATGCTGGCAACCAGCACAATCGTCATGATGGCGGCGGTGATTGGAGCCCGGAGCTGCTTCCACAGCATCCCCTTGGAGGCTCGCCGCCACGCCATCAGCGGCCCAATGCCCGTGAGCAACAGCAAGATCAGCCCAAGCGGTGCCATCCAGCGATTGAAAAACGGCGGACCAACCGTCACTCGATTGCGGGTCACTGCCTCGGACAGCGTTGGGAACAGCGTTGCCACTAGGATGAAGAACGCACAGGCGATCAGCACCCAGTTGTTGAGGAGAAACGCAAACTCCCGCGATAGCACCGACTCCAGATCGGCTCGTGAGCGCAGCAGCGGTAGTCGATAAATCACGTACCCGAACGAAAACACCGCCGCGAAGCCAATGAACGCCAGAAACCGCGCCGCCAGTTCGGGATCGTTTCCAAAGGCGTGCACCGACTGCACGATGCCAGAACGGGTCATAAACGTCCCAACCATCGTCAAAAGGAACGTCATGATGACCAGCACCACGTTCCAGATTTTCATCATGCCGCGTCGCTCTTGAATCATCAGCGAGTGCAAAAACGCGGTCGCGGTAAACCACGGCAGGATTCCGGCGTTCTCCACAGGATCCCAGCCCCAATAACCACCCCAGCCCAGCACGTGATAGGCCCATAGCGAACCAAGGATGAGTCCCTGCGACAGGAAGTACCAGCACACCAGCATCCAGCGCCGCACCGACTGCAACCACGTATCGTCAAGGTTGCCGGTAATCAGCGCCGCCATACCAAACGCAAACGGCACACTCGCTGACACATAGCCGACATACAGCGACGGTGGATGCGTCGCCATGTAGAAGTCTTGAAGCAGCGGATTGAGACCCTTACCGACGATCGGTGCCTCATTCAGGAACGTATCGAAGGGCCGCTTGTAGAACACCACCAGCGACACGAAGAACGCCTGGATCCCCATCAGGATCGCCGTCACCCATGGGATGAGCTCCCGATGACGCTCACGGTTGCGCGAGATGGCGACGGTCGAAAAGATCGACAGCAGCCACGCCCAAAACATCATCGACCCGTCAAGGCCGCCCCAGTACGACGTCAGCTTGAAAAACCACGGCATCGCCGCATCGGAGTTTTGGTGAACGTACTTGAGCGAAAAGTCGTTCGACAGCACTGCGAAAAAGATCAGCGCCGAGGCCAGGCTGAGCAGCGCAGTGCAGGCATAGCCCGCGTAGATGGCGGAGCGAATGAGCGGCTGCGATTGACGACGCACGCCCGCCACCGCCGCACCACCAGCATAAGTCGTGAGGATGAGCGTACACAGCAGCACAAAGCTGCCAAACAGCGCCACCCAGTTGGTGTGTACAGCAGCCATTAGTTGGCCTTGCCTGCCGACGACTCTCGGCTACAGCGAGCGACGGCCACCGGATGCGTACCGCCGGACTGCTGGTACTTCGACGGACATTTGGCCATGACCTCGTTGGCGGTGAACTGTTGGCCGTGAAGCTGGCCTTTGAGCACGACCTCGGCCCCATCCTTGAAGGTGTCGGGGACCACGCCCGCAAAGTAGGCCTCGGCGATGGCCCCGCAGTTTTCGATCTGGAACTTGTATTCCAGCTTCTGCACGTCGTGATTCATGCGCTTTTTGATCGTTCCCGGTACGACGTAGCCGTGGAGCTGGAGCCGCTTGTTTTGCCAGATGCTGCCCTCTTTGGCGACCTCGTCGACGTGCTTGTAATACTCAAAGCCCGATGAATCGGACATCAGGACACCGATCCCACCGACGATGATTGCCACCGACAGCGCGATCAAAAGGACACGATTGCGGCCTTTGGCTCGCGGCGGACCACCAGCACTGCCACCCGGAAGCGCGGAAGTTGTCTGTACAGTCATTGTGTTTGTGACCTTTTAAGTTCCCATAAAATACGCGGCCTGTCGGCCCAAATTCTCGCGGCTTCGTCAGCCTCCGATAGACACCATATGCTTGCGCGGCCCACCGCATCCCGTCGGTGAAAAGACATGACCCACCCGCTTATCAACGAGGCCGCCACGCGCTACCTGCACCAGTCGATCGACCAAATCGTCGCCTACGAAACCCGAGCGTAACACGCCACGTAGGTCGATGGCGTCGTCGTACGCCAGGCAGGCGTGAAGCTGTCCGGTGGCCGATAGACGGACCCGATTGCAGGTGTCGCAAAACGGCTCGCTCACCGCCGAGATCATCCCAACCTGCCGCCGCTTGCCTCGGTACATCACTGCCGCGTAACGCGCTGGACCGACACCGGGTAACGGCTCGCCCGTCTCGGTATCGAGCAGAGGCCCCAGCTCGCGAGTGAGGATCTGACGCAGCTCTGCGACGGGAAGAAACGTGCCCGGATAAAACAGCAGCCCGTCGGACATCGGCATCAGCTCGATGAACCGCGGGATCAGGTCACGATCCCAGCAGTAACGGCACAGCGCACCGATTTCATCGTCGTTGAAGCCGCGCATCGCCACACAGTTGACCTTGGTGTGGGCAAAGCCAACGGCTTGCGCCGCCTCAAGCCCAGCCAGCACTCTGCCGAGATCACCACGACGGGTGACGCTCAAAAAGCGCTCGGGCTGTAACGTATCGACGCTGACGTTGAGCCGATGCAGTCCTGCGGCCTTAAGCGGTGCAGCCAGCTCGATGAGACGCTCGCCATTTGTCGACAGAGCCAGATCATCAAGTCCCAGCCGCCCAAGTCGCTCCACCAAATTGACCAAATCCTTACGCACCGTGGGCTCGCCGCCGGTCAGTCGCACTCGCCGGACTCCGACCCGCATCAGCGACGCCACCGCTGCTTCAATTTCCTCGAAGGAGAGCACATCTGAGCGCGGGGCCAGATCGACGCCGTCTTCGGGCATGCAGTAGGTGCAGCGATAGTTACAGCGGTCGGTCAGAGACACCCGAAGATAGCTAATCCGACGCAGCAAACCATCGGTGAGCTGGCCCGCCGAAGTACCTTGGGCATCCAGTGGTAGCGGCTTGCCCGAAAGGACCGGCAGACGGAACGGCGTGCCGTCAGACCGTCCGTTCTCTTCCGCGCAGCCGCTGGAGCTCATCGTCGTGCCTCAAACTTAAGATGCCCTAGCTCGGGACCAATCAGCTTCTCCATCGCTAGCCGTACCGCGTGCGGTGAACCTGGAACCGCAAAAATGACCAACCCTCGGTAGAGCCCTGCGACAGCGCGAGACATCATCGCCGAGGAACCGATCTCGGCATACGAGAGCATTCGGAACAGCTCCCCAAATCCATCCAGCCGCTTTTCGAGAAGTGCCGCCACCGCTTCATAGGTGTTATCACGTCGAGAAATACCGGTGCCGCCTGTGCTGATGACCACATCAGCGGCCGCTTCGTCAGCGATCCTCGAGATGAGGCCTTGAACCAGCGTCGGTTCATCGCGCACGATCGCTTTGCCAGCGACGGTATACCCACGTGCCTCGACCTGCTCGCGACAGATTCGCCCGCCTTCATCGTTGTCCTCGGTGCGCGTGTCCGAAACCGTGAGCACGAAGACACGAACGTGACGGGGAGCGTGGGCTTTGTGTTGTGACGCAGGGGTCATGGCCGAGCGATCCTAGCAAATTATAACGTTACGTCAGGTTTGACGACACACAGCATCGCTGTCCTTGCATCTTCATCGAGTCGAGGGACGATGCCAAAAACAAAAGTCCGCCGCTGGGTAAGTACCCAGCAAGCGGTGTGTTTGGAGAGGGAGGGCAGAGGTGACGCCGCAGAGCACGGCGCGAGGGACTAACCGCTGGTGATCGCGATGCCGAGAAGTTGACGAAGCTCGAAGTAGGTCGGCGAGATGGCGTACATCACCAGTTCCTTGACCTTGTCCTTCGGGGCCATACCACCGACCGCAGTGGCTTCTTGTCCGATGTAGCGAGCCGCCACGCTGAGGTCGTTGCAGACAATCAGACCGGCACGATGCGAGGTCAGATCGACCGCCTGCGCCCACTTCGCCATGTCGAGCTGCGACTTATTCGCAACGTACTTTTGCACGACCATGCCGAGGTGCTCACGGGCAGCGAACGGCACGAACGGGTTCATCGCGGAAGCGAACTGCTCGACGAACTGGGCATGCTGCGGAGGCACTGGGAAGTCTGGACGAGCCAGACGAACGGCCGCCAGCAGTGCCACCGCAAGCTCGGTGTTCGACGTCAAGATTGCCCGCAGGTAGTGCTCGGGCCGCATCTTGGTGAGGAACGCCGCGCTCGGGAAAGCCACGTCCTTGTCGCCGCGTCCAGCGAGCATCCCTTGTCCGACGACAATCGACGGGATGAAGATGTTCTTCTCCTTGCAGTTGGCGACGACAAGATCGCCGGGCTGCTCGGTGCGGAAGAAAATCTCGACGTTCGGCGGAACATTGAGCACCTGCATGACGTAGGTGAACACCCGCCCAAACATCGTCTGGTCACTCGACAGGTCGCGCTTCTCCTTGCGCTTGAGGTTGTACTGCTTGTGCTCAGCCGCCCGGAGCGTACCGACCGCCGTGTACACCGTCGCAAAGATGGCCCCAATGAAGCGGTCCTCATCCTTGTGGTAGATGTACTTGTTCCACATCTCGTCGGTGAGCTTGTTCCGCGCCTTCGGCAGACCCTTCTTGTACTGCTCGAAGAACTGCTGCTCATCGGCATCGGCCCGCTGCAGATGTGCCAGCGCCGAGCACATGCACCACGCCTTATCGAACTGGCGTGAGTCCTGATAGATCCGACGCAGAGCCTTATATGCCTCGACTCGGTATGGATCCTTGTCGATGAGGAACATCTGCTCGTTGACGGCCTTGTCGATGTAATCGGGGCCGCCGACGATATAGAGCTCACCGAGGATCTCGCGCCGCTTGAGGTTTTCTGGCTCAAGGCCCACCGCCACCTCGAAGGT
>CALLYL010000150.1 GCA_937859535.1 uncultured Myxococcales bacterium | reverse complement strand
GTTCGATGGGTAAGCAGGTGGGATGCGTTCCCGTTCCATCCGCTCCTCGTTCGGAATCTCAACTCCGCTACGAACGATAACGGAAGTGACCACGGCCTACCCATCGGTTCGGCAATGGATCATCTCCCTAGGGATGTGATCATGTCCTGAAACACTTTTGCCATGACGGAAGGGTCAGCAGAATCGGACGCAGCTTCGATCGCTACTTGGAGCCGCTGGGCAATGGCGCGGGGTTCAACGGCGGCTCGGCCAACTCCGATGAGAGCCGCGTAAGTTCGGTGTGGTCTGGATAGCCAAGCTTGCGCGCCATCTGTATTTCGGCCAGCGCCTGCTTGGGCCGTGCACCTTTGGCGAGCACTCGCGCCAAAATGACATGGTATGTCGCGTTCTGGCCATCGAGACGAATCGCGATGCGGATGTGCTGCTCGGATTCCGGCATGCGTCCAGACGCGAACAGGGCCAGGGCGAGATTGCTCTGCACGTCATCGTCATCAGGAGACCAGTAGGCTGCGCGCTCGAACGCCTGGGCAGCACCGGCTGGGTCTCCGCGCTCTAGCGCCAGCTCGCCCATGGTGGCGGGCACGAACGAGCAGAGGACTCTGATCAGGAGTGCGCCGAATAGGGTGGCCGTGGATAGCGCCGCCACACGCCAGATGCGCGGAGTGGATCGAGCAGCAGGAGTTCCGGTCATCTGTGCATGGAGCGCTTCAGCAAGTGGCACGGCGTCTGCGTCAACCTGTGCGCGCAGATCGACGTAGATCAACGTGATGAACAACATTTGCAAACTGACCCATCCGTAGTAGGGGACGCGCAACAGCGTAGTCAACAGGACACCTGCCGCTTCGGGAATCAGAATTCCGGGTGTCACCGCGAAAGGAAGGTACAGCAGCCCAAATCCAAAGCTGTATGGCAAGAGCCGCCAGCCTGCACCACGCCAGTAGCGCGTGCTGCGCTGGAGGGCTTTGTTCCCGTTCAAACCCTCGAAGACGACCACATGATTCGCCCAGACATAACAGATTCCCAGCACGATCCCAGGGACAATCAAGAATACAAAACCGAGGCACACGCGAAGCCACATCCAAAGCTGAACCACGATCAGTCGACCCCACGTCTGCGACCCACCGCGTACTGCATCGCTGGTGGAAACTTGTCGCCCCATCGCCATCTCGCGGACGGTGAAAAGCTGCACGGCAGCGCAGAAGGTCCCAAGCAGAAGGTCCACCACGCGCTTTTGCACGAAGGAATCCATCGATGCAAACCACGGATTGAGGACGGTGCCGTGCGGCACCCATTCGGTCACCAAGACGACAGGCAGACAGGCCAAGCAAGGCAGAAGGAACAAGGCAATGGGAGCGCGGGTGAGCAGGTGATACAAATCCCGGTGGAGCAGCGAGAAGCTGCGGGGCGTACGGCGTGCCGCAACACGGGGTTGGATAGAATTGGTACTGGATTCAAGCATGGGCGGCCTCTGATCGCGGGCGAAAGTGTGCATAGCCCCAGTCGGAACAGTCGTACATAGAACGGAGGTAGGAATCACGTATCCGTTGAAACGGAGTCCCACTCTGGACCGCCATAACCGACGATCCAGTTGAGGGCGTGATGTCGCATTTTGAGCACCCAAGGCAGCGCATCATTGGGCACAGGCAGGCCGTTCAAGTACGCTTCGACGACCGCCCAGTGATAACGATACGTGTAATCCAGTTCGTCCAGGATCTGCCCCACAGGCCGCAGCTTCACTTTGGACAGTCGGAACCGCCAGGGAGCAATGTGGAGGATGGCTTGGAAGACCTTGTTATCAGAGCATCGCTTGGTAGGTTCACCGATACTGATCTCTCCCAGTGCCCATAGCAGGGTATGCGCGGCTTCGAACAGCCACATCATCTCCAGGCGCTCTTCCTCGGTGGGGTTCCCCAACATCAGCAGCCGCTGTTCTGAAGGCGCAATGTCCTGGGCGAGCCCCATTCCCGTCAGCGTCTCCAGCATTTCAGCACCGTTGGTGAGCATTTTGTCGTAGGCAGCTGCCACATAGAACAGCACCGTGGCGCGCTTCCTGACCTCGGACATCGAACGCAACGTCGTCTCGTGCGACGATTCATACACGGGTAGCTCGGACTTGATCGGCACACCGCGGGCACGCAGCCGGACCTCAGACCGCTGCTTGCGTCGATACGACTCCGCAATCGCCTCGCGCGAGCGTGCGGGCAGCGATTCTACTTTCTGCTCGACGCGCTGGTCTAGATGCAGACACATCATGCTATTTGCAAAGGGCGCCGGATCAGCCTGCGGGTTGCGACTTGCCACCAACCTCGCATGCCAGTTAGCGCGGATCATCTCGTCGAAATCCGCGTCGAGTCCATACTCGCTGCGCAGCGCATCCTGCCAGTCTTTGCCGGACGTTTGCTCTAGCTGTTCGCGTTGCTCGGCGGGCAGCTCTTGGATGCACGCAAGAATGTACATTTCCAGCGCCTGGCGTCGCGCTGTGAATCGCCACGACTTTTGCATCTCCTGCGCCAATGTTTCTGCGCAGCCGTTGCGCACCGCGGCATCCGCATCGGCGTTGACCGCGCCGATACCGCCTCTGGACAAGCTGATCCAATCTAGGAGTCCCATTTGGTCCTTCGATTCCCAATTAGGTGTGGATGGAAAATGTTGGCGCCGAACCGAGGGGGGACTGCGGGGCTGGCCCGCATCACTGCCGAATATGTGCGTGACGCCAAAGGAGAGTGCTGCTGACGAGGCCGAGTGCGGCGAAGGCCAGTGGCCACAGTGGCCAGACTGCGAACTCTGAACCAGCCGGGCCAGCAGCACGAGCGTAGTCCAGTAGGCGCCCGAGGCATCTGCCGCTGAGAGTACTGCCTGCGTAGCTGGCGAACACTATCAGCCCCACGACCGTCGCCACGGCCCGTTGGCGTCCAAGGTCCATGCCCAAAACGCTGACCCCCAGCATCAAACCCGTCTGCGCCAGGAACGTGACCCCCAGCGCAGCCGCCATCACCCACGTCGGGTTGTCCAGCACGCGCCACAGAAAGATCAACAACAGAGTCTGGCCCAGAAGCAGAGTACAGAGCTGAGGAATGCGGCTGGTGCTGCGGAGTCGATCGGATACAGCGCCCGCCAGAAGCAAACCCACGCCGCCCGCCAGGGGGTGTACGCTGGAGTAGAGCTGATACGCTTCCGAGTTCTTCAGCTGGACCATGCCCATGCCCATCGCGAACCGCAAGTACATCGGCAGCCAGGCATCGATGGAAAACTGCACCACTGCAATGCAGAGCACACACAGGGCCACGACCCAGGGGGTTGCGCTGGAAAAAAGGAGTCGCAGCGGTGCGGCGAAGCCAACCGCGGACACACAGGGGGGCCACGGAGCATCCCCGGTATCGAAGTCATCGAATCCGGCATGCTGTGGCGATTCCTTGATGCGGGACCAGCACAAGAGGCCCATCACTGCGAGCAAGAGGGCTGGCAGGATAAACGCCGTCTCGTAAGCGACCGTCACAAAGAGCGAGCCGACCAGCATGGCTGGGTTACGCGCCGCAGGCGACAGCGTGTGATACAGACCGGCGAAAAATCCGCGCTCCTTCGTGCGGAACCAGTTGGCCAAGATACATGGGATGGACAGACTGGCCATTGCGTGAAAAGCGTTGTTGCCTACCCAAAGCGCCGTCAGGACCAGGACCAGCGACTCCGGTGTCAGGCCCAGACGCAGCACTGGAACTGCATAGGGGGCACCGCTCTCTGTATGCGCCGGGCTGACGACCAACCCCCAAAGGCACAGCCCCAGCAGCAGATTGCAGACAACGGCGCCGATGATGCCAATGCGCAGAGCCCGCCGGCCGCCGATAAAATCGACCAGCGGCCCTGCAAGCAGACCGGCCACCGCGAAGGCGACGTGCCCAGCGGAGATGGGCAATCCCAGATCATTAGACCCCAAGCCAAGCCGAGCGCAGATCAGAGATTGGGAGCCGATTAGGTTGGCGCGTGCTGCAAACAGGGCACCAAGAAGCAGGGTCAGTGCCAGCCAGGTAAGGGCCCGCCGCTTGCGGAAGGAAACAGAAATCGCTGTCATCGGGGATTTTTTCGGTTACCAACGAAGGTCGCTGAGATCCAAGGGGTTCGTTGTGCCGCTTTGGCGCGAACACTCGACGACACTGAACAAACCCATACCTGAAATGAGGTTGAATCCGGACCGCATCTCACCGTTTATCCAGCTTTCTGTCCAGATCCAAGCGGCTTGCTGCGGTTCGTTTCGCCACATCCACTGCACCACCGCTGTGTACCCGTAAGATGTGCAGATTTGTTTTGCGGCTTCCTGCGTGGCGGCTTGGGTGCAGCGGTCTGGAAACCGGTACGAATTGACGCAGCGGTCCAGACGAAACAGGCGTCCATCACGGGCTGCGATACGCGGCTCGATAAACGTCCTGCGCTCCTCTGCCGCCGCAGCATGTCTGGTGACGAAGATCGCCAGCAAGAATCCTGCTGGGATCAGTTTTGTGGGCGCACGAAGGCGAGATAGCAATGAAGCATGCATACGAGCTCCTAGCTGGTTGGTGGCCAGCGCGCTGCTATGGAATGTACACCGAGGCAGCGACGGACTTGTTCACGTTGTCGGTCTCATCGCTCTCTGTGACTTCGTTGTCAAAGTCCACATCCACGGCACCGAAGTAGTTGCCGGTTGGCACGGTCGAGACGCCAAAGCTACAGCAGTACGGCCCTTCCCAAGTACCCGTGGTCCCAGGGAGCAATCCTGTACTGTCGGTCAGTTTGTCGGAGCAGTAGAAGTTCTTGGACGGATCACGCTCACTCACGATTCCAAGCGCGACCTTGTATGTCCCTGCGTTCGCGTTGCCGGCATTTTTTACGACGATGCTGTTTCTATAATTGGTGCGCGTCCCATCCGGCTGGCGATTGAGGCACA
>CALLYL010000149.1 GCA_937859535.1 uncultured Myxococcales bacterium | reverse complement strand
TCAGCACCGTGTCGAAGGTCACTGGCCGCTTCCACACTTGGCCACCGACCTGCGCCGAAATCATGCCCTCCCAGTGCGTGGCCCCGACCTTGCCGGTGCCGAGCTTGAAGGTCGTCTTTTGTCCCGCCCCGAGCTTCTTTGCTTGGAACTTGGACTCGCCGCTTTCGCCACTTGCCGCCCCGAGCGCCGGGTCGGGCTCTTTGGCCACGATCGCCACCGATAGTCCGGTCAGCGCTTGATCGGCAACGATGATCAGCGTCGGCTGATCCGGCTGGGGCACCGGAGTTTTCAGCGAAAAATGTACCGGGTCGCCATGCGCCACAAGCGGTAGGGCCAGGAGCGATAGCGAGACTGCGACAGCTTGGGAGAGATATCGCCTCATCCGTGCAGCCTATCGCGCTGCCTCGTCGGCGTAAAGCAGTGCCTGCGATGGGCCGTGACGCTACTTTGCGCTTGAATGCAGCCATCCCGCCCGCCTATAGAGGTCTTGGCATGATTGACTCACTCTCGATAGAGCGCTTTAGAGGGATTGTCACCGGGCGTCTCGATGGCTTCACACCACTGTGCATCCTGCTCGGGACAAACGGCAGCGGCAAGTCGACTGTCCTTGATGCACTGCACATCGCGGCGAGTACCCAGCCGGGACAAGCCATCGGTGAATCCGTCCGCCGCCGTGACGTACTACGCGGTGCGCGCTGGCTGTTTCATGCTGGCGAACGGGGCCAGCCCATTGTGCTGACGGTTTCTGCCGATGGTGATAGCGAAGAGCAGCGGCGGCTGAGCTTGAAGTTTGAGGTCTTTCGGAAAGGCCCTTGGACTTGCCAGGTGATTCATGGCCAGGCCGGTCCGGGCGCGTCGCCAGTGATTGGTGCCAAGTTTAAGGACAACAACGACTTTGAGTCCCTTGGGGCTTCTCCCGCGACCGGTTTCGTAAAGCCCATCGACGTGCGGTTTGTGGATCTGCGGGACGGGCAGCATCGCAACGCGATCCTCAAGGCCCATACCGCAGCGGTCGAGCAGGGCACGCTGGGACGGATCATTCCGCTGCTTGCCGAGGTCATCCCCGGACTGAAGGACTTTCGCCTGGTCACGGATGACAAGAACGAGCCGGTGGTGATGCTCGACTTTGGCAGTCGTGCCGTTCCCGCTGCGCTCGCGGGGGATGGTGCGTATGCGCTGATCCGGCTGGCGTTCGAGCTGGCTTCTAAGAGTGAGCCCCTGGTCCTCATCGAAGAGCCGGAGATCCACCAGCATCCGGCCTCGCTGCGGCGGACCGCTCAGCTCATACGGGCAGCCGTCGATCGGGGCATCCAGGTCATTCTTTCGACGCATAGTTTGGACCTGTTCGACTTCCTGGTGAGCGAAGCGAGACCGGCGCAGCTTGAGAAGATATCGGTCTATCGCTTGAACCTTCGGGATGGTCGACTCCTGAGCAGCCGTTGGCTTGGCACAGAGATCCATGAAGGTCGCGAAGATGCCGTGAGGGATCTGCGATGAGTATCGGTGTTGATGAGTTGCCAAGGCGCATCGTCTTGTGCGAAGGCATTCACGACACCGCGTTTTGGGGTGCAGCACTGAAACGACTCGGCTGTAGCAAAGACGCTCGCGATCCCGTTTCCGGGAAGCTGGGCTTCGCCTCAAAGACCGGTGCCTTCATTCGGCTGTTCCAAAAAGGCCAAAAGCCGAAATGGAAGCCTGATGTGAGCAATGAGTTGATCGGCGCAGCAACCCAAGCGGTCAGTGACATCGTGCTCTGCGCGGACTTGGATTCGTTTGAGGACCAGCCCGACTTTGTAGAGGCCCGAAAGCATCGGAAGCAAGACATGTTGCGCCTCCCTGACGGCGTGAGCTTGGCCAATGGCAAGCGGCCCCAAGACTGCTGGGACAGTTCATCGCTCTCCGCTGTGTTTCCGATCGCCAATCAACCAGTTGCTACCCGCGTGTCGGTGGCGCTGTGGGGGGCAGGCTGTGCGTCCGATGCTGGGATTCCGAGAAAGCAGACGCTGGAGAGACTGATCTGTGCTGCCTTCGTCTTCGCGTACCCAGGGTCGGCTTGGCCGGTCGAACACTGGTTGGGATCGAGATCCGCCCCTCCGGCTCTCTCGTTAGAAGAGCACAAGGCGTTTGCCGCGTCCTATATGGCGGGCTGGTACGCCAAGCGCGATTACCAAGGTTTTTTCCAGGCGGTTTGGGAGGACCAAGCGATCGCTGAGCAGCTTGAACGGCTGCTCCAGACGACGGGGACGTGGGCCGTGATCG
>CALLYL010000148.1 GCA_937859535.1 uncultured Myxococcales bacterium | reverse complement strand
ACAAGAATCAGGCGGCAGCGGCTCCTCCGAAAGGTAGCGTCGAGAAATTCTATGCGGAGCTTGACCGCTGCTGGGAAGCCATGGAAGGCGGCGATCTAGAGGAAGCCAAGCGGCGGGCGCTCAAGCTGCTGCGAACGGACGGAGATTCGCCGGAGTTATACGTGCTCCTCGGCATGATTGCTTCGGGTGAGGGCGAAACCGAGCAGGCTCTTGAGCACTATCATCACGCGATCGAGATCGACGAAAACTACGTCGAGCCGATGCTCTGTGCCGCCGAACTGTATCTGTGGGATGTCGAAGACTTCGAGAAGGCCGTGGAGCTGTGTGAGCAGGCGCTCGACCACGCCGAGGAAGAGGAAGAGTTTGTAGAGGCGCTGCTACTCAAGGCCGAGGGAGAAGCGCTGCTTGGCAAGGAATCGGCTGCTTTTGCGTCGTTGTCGGAGCTTCCAGACATCCTGCTCGGCGATCCTGGCTACCACCTGCGCGCCGGGCGATTGCTGCTGGACCTAGGACATCCCGACGATGCAGAGTCGCATTTTCAGCGAGCCCTCGAGATCGAGCCTGATGGTCCGGATGCGCTGCACGGCCTGGGCCAGTGCGCCAGTGCACGGGGCGATCGCAAGGGGATGACCACCTTCTTCCAGAAGGTGCGAGCTGGCGATCTAAAGCTGCCAACGCCGCCGTGGGGAATTTCGTCCGAGGAGTTTTCGCAGATTGTCTCGGCTTCTGTCGATAAGCTGCCAGAACAGATTCGCAAGCTCATTGCCAACGTACCCGTGATTGCTGCGGACTACCCGTCGGAAGAGCTGGTTGCCGACGGCACCGATCCACGAGTGTTGGGCCTGTTTAGCGGCATACCTCACGGGGACAAGCCGACGATTGGCGGGGTGCCTCACCTTGATACGATCTTGCTCTTCCAGCGCAACCTTGAACGGGTCGCCTTGTCTCGGGAAGAGATGGAACACGAAATCGAAGTCACTGTGGTCCATGAAGCGGGCCACTTTTTCGGTCTGTCCGACGAGCAACTCGAAGCGATTGGCTTCGCGTAATCTCCCAGTCCGTCCCTGTATGACTGCGGACTCGGTCGAGTCGAGGCGGCAGTCCCTCGTCTTCTCTCAAGACTCCTGCAACTTCATGGACAGCCCGATGCCTCGCCGAGGTTCGCGGTAGGTTCGTCGCCGATTTTGCTGGGAATCTATCCTCTCTTTTTTGCTAGGATGCGCGTCAATGAAAGTTGCACTGTTTTTCGACGGAAAGAACTTCTATTCGGGCTGGCGGGAGCGAGCCGGTCGTCAGCCTCTCGATTTTACGGCGTTGTCGCGGTGGCTGGTCCGCCGAGTCGGCGGCGACGTACTATGGGGCGCGTATTACTACACCGGCATTGAGACCGGCAATCCGGTCGCTGGTAGTGGTCAGGCCGCACTCACCAGCTTCCTCGATAACCTGGAAATGCTGCCCGGATACTTCGTACAGCGCTTCAGTCGTCGTACGAAGAGCTACCACTGCCGAGAGTGCCAGGCGGAAAACTATTACACCCAAGAGAACGAAGTCGACACGACGATGGTTGCCGATATGTTGCGCCTCGCCGCCGTCGGTGCCTTTGATATTTTGGTGTTGATGTCGGGTGATGCCGATCATGCGCCCGCCGTGGAAGGAGTACGGGCCCTCGGCCGGCAAGCGTACGTCGCAACCTGGGGTGGTATTGGTCTGTCACGACGCATTCGTCGGGCGTCCTTTGACCACATCGATCTGTGCGACTCGCTTACGGAGTGTGGACGGCAGTGGCCAACCGGTGAAGGCGAAGAAAATGGCTCGCCGATCATCATGACCGGCACAACCCAGGTGACGCAGCAGGCGGACGATACCGGCTCACCATCGCTACCACCAGTGACCGATAGCGAAGAACAAGCCGCCTCGATCTTGCTGGACGAAGTCCGTCGTGCAGAGAGCAAGTTCCCGCTCGGCTACGTCGGGGTGAACTTTTTTGTGACGCGCTGGCAGGCGAGTCAGCTCGATCCCGATCCCGATGTGCGCCGTCGCTTGATCGACAAGCTGGTCCGCGAAGATCGCATCGAGCTTTACACCACCGAGGATGGTACCAAGGCGATGCGTGCCCGTAAGGCGTCGACGCAGTCTCCTCGGGACCAGGAACGCAATGGCGCGGACATTTGAGACTCCGAAGGGGACACGCGACTTTCTCCCTGAGGAGATGCGCATTCGCAATGCCGTGTTCGAGCGGCTACGCCGTGCCTTCCGACTGTTCGGTTTCGATGAGCTAGACACGCCCGCGTTCGAGTATTTGGAGGTCTTGACGCTCAAGTCGGGACCGGCTGCCGAGCGTGAGATTTACTCCTTCGAGGACAAAGGCGGTCGGAAGCTCGGGCTGCGGTTTGATCTGACCAGCTCGACGGGACGCTTCGCCGCTTCGCATGCGGAGCTCAAGCGTCCAATCTATCGCTATCAAATCGGCAAAGTCTGGCGCTACGACCGTCCCGCAGCAGGACGATATCGCGAGTTCTACCAGGCCGACGCCGATATCCTCGGTAGCTACTCGATGGACTGCGAAGTCGATCTGCTGCTTCTGGCGACGACGGTACTCAAGGAGTTCGGTCTTTCCGACTATCGGTTCGTCTTAAATCACCGCAAAATCCTCGAGGCGCAGCTTCGCCGAGCGGGTATTGCCGTCGATAAGAAGGCCGATGCACTGCGTGCGCTCGACAAGTTCGACAAAATTGGTCGATCCGCGATGGTTGAGGAGGCGAAGAACTACGGGCTCGACGAGACCGCGTTCATTTCCTTTATCGACCAGCTTGGGATTTCTGCTGAAGCCACATCGCCGATTGACAACCTGAGTTATCTGCGTCGGGCGGAAGAGTTACTTGCTGACGATCCTGAGGGAAAAAAGGCCACCAACGAGCTGCGCTACATCGTGGAGCGTGCCATTGATCTCGGCTTTGGTGATCGCCTGACCGTCGATCCCACGTTGGCCAGAGGTCTCGACTACTACACGGGACCGATCTTCGAGGCCAAAGCCCGAGTTGAAAAGTTCGACACCACGCTCAGCTTCGCCGGCGGTGGGCGCTACGACGATTTGATCGGTCTGTACGGTGGGCAAGCGCAGGGCGCGGTGGGCTTTTCCTTTGGCGTCGAGCGATTGATCGATCTCCTCAAAGAGCAGGTGGCGGAGTCGCTGCAAACGGCGAGACCTGTCCTTGTGGCTCCGCTCGGGGCGGGTCGAATTGCCGATGCCGAGCGGGTGGCGATGGTGCTGCGTCAAGCTGGGA
>CALLYL010000147.1 GCA_937859535.1 uncultured Myxococcales bacterium | reverse complement strand
CTTTGAGTAGAGAATCATCCCACGGCAGCTCTGCGCTCTCGAAGCCTCCACCAGCGGACCGCAGCAAGTAGTGTTGCGGTTCAAAACGGAATCCAAATGGATCGCCTGCTTGTTCAGCGCGCGCAAACTCTAAGACAAACTCTGTAACCAAAAGGCCCCCCCTTATGGTTCATGGCAGGTCGTGTAGCTCAGCGTACAGCTTGGGTAGGAACGTGGCCAAGTGTGACATTTCTTGCGAGCAGTGTACGAGCAAGTCGCGGCCTTCGTCGAGTGTTGGAGTACGAATGAGCCTGGCGACTTGGCTGGGTACCGGCACCTGAAACCGTCCAGCGCGCAGGGCAGCATATGGCCCGCCCAGCCAGAAACGTGAGCGCATCTGTGCACCACCTGCAACCCGACGTACGTGATGGACCAAATAGCCAGCTTCCAGCGGAGAGTTGGTTAGACTGATTCGGGCCGCGATGACCGTGGCTTGTTGCGGATCCGCGAGAGTAGACTCGTCAAATGCAAGCTCTGTAGGGGGCAGGAAATTGATCGCGGCCTGTGTCAAGGTGCTACCGAGATACTCATCCACAAACGAGGTACGGCCTACGTACCTTGCTCGACCTTTTTGATTGGCAAGGTGGGCGGACTCTGCGGACTCCCATTGCGCGTGAAGGTGAGCACGCGGATGCCATAACTTGTAGCGCTGCGGCTCGGCGCTGTGCCAGCCAAACCAGAAGTCGATCATCTCGGGATTGACGTTGGGCATGTCGGTGCGAATTGCGACATGCAGAGAGCCATCGTTCTGAATCCCGAAGCCATTTTCCAGCTCCGTTTCCGTTGAAAAGAGGAGCTGTGGTGCGTCTGATAAGCGAGGAAGAAGAGGTCCGGCAACAGGTCCGTGAAGCAGTGCTTCTTTGGCATGTTCAGGAAGCGCTGCCACGCGTGGATTGTAGAAGGACGCGTACGGCTTTCCTTCCAGATCCTCCTTCCGGAGTCCGATAAAGAGTCGTCGTGACGGATTGGGATGTGTCATGGTCTCCCCATGTAAGAGTGAAAGCGGCTCTGCGGATCGTGCGCGTTGCGGATTTGGTCCAGACGCTGAAGTTTTTCGTCAGTGATAAAGCGAGCCGGGCGTCTTCCAAGGTTTTCGTCCGCAAGCTGACAGCCGGTTGCAAGGTGAGCCATCTCGCGCATTCGCTCCGTTGCCCAGTTGGCGTAGGGGTCATCGTTGATCGCATGTTTCCAGCATCCATACAGCGCCAGATAGGTCTTATCTTCCACCGAGAACGCCATATCTGGCCGCCCCGCTGGTGGTGACCAGTTGAGCCACAGCATGTGCGATGGCGCGGGTGGTAGCGTGCTGGCGATTTTGTGGATTCCTGGCAGGAGTTCATCGATTGAAGCCCGGGTCCACATGTTGTCGACCGCATAGCGATGGTCGTCAGGGTAGTGCGTCATTGTGGCGCGGTACAGAAGATCCATCGTCGACGGAGCGAAAGGAATCCTAAGCACAGCTTTGCGGCGCAGAGCGCTCTTGTTTAGGAAGGTAAGTGCGCGCAGAGCGTCTCCAAGACCGTCCTCAAACACCGGTGCGACGACTTCGATTCCTGGGCCGTTGGCACCGAACGCCTTGCGGCTCATAATGAATTGTAGTTCGACGGAGTTGGGCACTTCGGGAGCGATGGCATGGGCAAAACGAAATACTTCTTCCAAGCAATCGAGAGGGTAAGAGTACAGCGCCATCCCTATCACTTTGGGCTTGGGATAGACCCGCAGGTGAAAGCGAGTGACGACACAGAAGAACCCCGGACCGGCTCCGCGTGCAGCCCAATAAAGATCCGCGTTTTCCTCGGGACTTGCGAAGACTACGTCACCATCTGCAGTGACCAAGTCGAGTCCGATCACGCTCATGCAAGCTGGACCAAGGGCTCTGCTGTTCCAACCGAAGCCCCCTTGCAGCAGATAACCCCCGACACACACTCCCTTACAGTGTCCGGCTGGGAAGAAGAGTCCTTGTTTGCCGAGCAGCGCACATAGCTCGTGCCCAGCTCGCCCTGGACCGGTGGTGGCGCGCAGATTCTCTTTGTCTACTGTGACGTCTTGCAGCGCGGACAGATCGAGAAGGAGTCCGCCATCTCGGACATGGTTGCCCGCCCAGCTATGTCCCCCTGAACGAACCGTAAGCCGCAGTCCCTCACGCTTCGCCATCCTCACTGCTGCGATGACATCGTAGACATCGCGGGCCTTTACGATGACCTCTGGGTAGCGGTCTGGAACGCGGGCATTCCACATGGTCGCTCGTCGGGCGGCTTCATATCCAGCAGAGTGCCGACGGAACACGAGATCACCTTGGGCTACATTCCGATTGAGGGTCGACATGAAACGATGGTAGATTGCTTGCGACGATAGCGGCATGGCCAATGTTGGCCATGCTATGTTCACGAAGCGGCCATCGCTGTGGAGTTGCAATGGATCTGGAAGAACTCCGTGCATTTTTGGCGGTAGCAGACAGCGGCTCGTTTCTGACTGCTGCCAAATCGTTGCGTCTGTCCCGTGCCACGCTGCGTCGACGAATCGATCAACTGGAAGCGCGGGCAGGAGTAATGTTGGTTGACCGCACGCGGACGGGTGTCCTGTTGACGGAAGCTGGCACCATGCTCGCAGGCCGTGGTCGCTTGATGGTGCAGGAGGCCAGTGCCCTCATCGAATCGGTGCGGGAGGTAGGAGCCGAACCCGCAGGAGTTCTACGAATTCTGCTACCGGTTGGATTGCCTCCGCACCTCCTTACTCCACTGCTCGGGTTTGTTCGAGCGCGCTATCCTCGGATTTCGTACCGGGTTCATTTCAGCGATGACCCGGTGGGGGGAATCATCGAGAACGTGGATCTTGCGCTTCACTTCGGAGACCGGAGTCCGAGCGGACCATGGGTATCCAGAGAGATGGTCCGGGTGCGGGTCTGGATAGTGGTCTAATTTGACGGTCCGACCACTAGCCTAGTTAGGTAGAGGAGGAAA
>CALLYL010000146.1 GCA_937859535.1 uncultured Myxococcales bacterium | reverse complement strand
GACCGACCTCAACGCGCAGACCAAACCCGATGCCAAAGCGGTGCAAGCGGCGGGTGAAGCATGTGTGGCGGCGTTCAAAGAGGCCGAGGCGGGCGGTGGCAACCTCCAGCTTCAGTATGAACTCGTGCCCGGCAGCAAGATGCGGCCCCTGCGCGAGTATATGACGGAGTGCGATCAGGCCAAGGGCAGCGCTGCTCCAGCGGTAGCAGCGGCCACGCCGGATCCGGCGGCCAAGCCTGCGGCGACAGATGTCAAAGACACCAAGGCTGACAAGCCTGCTGCTGCGGGCAACGACGGCGGTGTGCCTCGCGCCAAGTGGGAAAAGAAGATGAAGGGTGACCGCAAGAAGGTCTTCGAAGCGCATCCCGACGCGTTTCCAAGCTTCGAGGGTGAGCCTGGACCGAAGGGGGCAGTCAAAGCCGCCGAGTGGAAGTACGGCAGCGAGGTCATCAAGTTCAAGGGCAACAAGCAGATCAAGGAATAGCCGTGCCCGTTCCCACGACACCGCTCTGTACGGTCGATTGCATCATCGATCTGGTGGATCATCCGCGGCATCGGGCCGACTGCCCAGCGCTGGTGCTCATCGAGCGGCGTTATCCGCCGCACGGCTGGGCGCTGCCCGGTGGTTTCGTCGATCTGGGCGAGCCACTTGGGCATGCGGCTGCGCGGGAAGCGCTCGAGGAAACCTCGCTCGCCATCGAACTCACCGAGCAGTTCTTTGCCTACTCGTCACCCGATCGCGATCCACGACGCCACACCGTGTCGACCGTCTTTATCGCCACAGCCCGGGGACTGCCCAAGGCTGCCGATGATGCCGGACGGGTCGATGTCTTCACCGAGGACAGTCTGCCGCCACTGGCCTTCGATCATGGCCAAATCCTCGCCGATTACTTCGCCTATCGCCGTACCGGCAAGCGACCGGGTCCGCACCGCTAATCTCAGGTTGTGATGGGGGAGGGCAGAGCGGCTGGCCGGTTGGCGACCCGCTGGCGTTACTCGTCGGAGGGCATCGTCGTGGCTTCGTGGATTGGCTCGTGGACTTTGGTCGACGGTTCTTTGCGTCTTCGGGTCTGAAGCAGGCTGAGCGCGCCGCTCTTGTCGGATCGCGTTGCGTGCTGTTCGTTCAGCTTGAGCTGATGCAAAAATCCGAAGCATTCCCGCAGACCATCTTTGAGCGTGCGCAGCGTCTTGATGCCTTCAAGCTCGACGCCGAGCTGCACCATCGTTCGCGCAATCTCGGGCCGAATGCCTGTTAGTACGCACATCGTACCGAGCAGCCGAGCGGCCCGAGTCATCTTCAGCATCGAGTTCGCGGTGTTGGTATCGACCAGCTCTACGCCGGTGATGTCGATGATGATGCAGCGGGAGCGACTGCTCTTGACCCGGTCGAGCAGCTTTTCCGTCATCTCGGCGGCCCGCTGCGAGTCGAGCGAGCTGATGATCGGGAGCAGCAAAATATCTTCCCACACCTCAACGATCGGCGTCGACAGTTCGTGGATCGCCATCTGTTGTTTGGCGATGGTGGCGATTTGTTCCTGCAGTTCTTGTTTCGACCGTTCGAGCTCGCCGATGTAGCGCTCGTTCTGAAGCCGTGCCGTCGCCAACTCATGGTTGTAGATGTTGAGCGCGGCCTCAAGTACGGAGAACTCATCTGCCTGCGTGCTCGGTTCGATCTGAATGAGCTCTGGGTTGTACTCCCCGATCGAGACCATCGACAGGATGTCGACGACTCGCTGAATCCGCTCGAATGAGACCGTCACGAACGTCTTCTCAGCCATGGCACGAATTAGGTGCGCGAAATATTGTACTTATACGCACGTAATTATCATGGTTCGATTGGTCAGGTACAGGCAAGCCATTTCTCGTCAGCGTCTAACGGGCTACTTCGTTTGAGCTCGTTTCACCGCTTCCCAGTGCTGGTTCATCTCAGCCAGGTTCAAGGCTTGAATCGTCTGCCCGGCCTCGTGAATGCGGTCTTCCATCGCGTTAAATCGTCCGATGAAGCGCTCGTTGGCCCGTCGTAGAGATTGCTCTGCATCAATGCCTAGCTTGCCTGCCAGGCGGGTCAGCGTGAACATCACGTCGCCGAACTCGGACTCGATGCGATCGTGATTGGCCGCACCGAGTCCGCTTGTGACTTCGGCATCCAGCTCCGCCAACTCTTCATCGATCTTGGCGCGCACTCCGGCAATATCGGGCCAGTCGAAGCCGGTCGCTGCGGCCTTGTCCGCGATCATTTGCCCACGCTTGAGCCCAGGCATCGACCTCGGCACTCCATCCAGCGTCCGCCGGACCTTGCCAGTCGCTTTGCGCTCGGCGGCCTTGATCGCACTCCAGTTTTGCACGACCTCGGCGGCGTCTTTGACGTTGGCATCACCGAACACGTGCGGATGACGACGGCGCATCTTTTCGGTGATGGCGCGGCAGACGTCGTCAATGTTGAAGGCACCTTCGCGAGCCCGCAGTGCCGACTGGAAGACGACCTGAAACAGCACATCGCCCAGCTCATCGCAGTGCGCCGCCACGTCATTGTCGTCGAGCGCATCCAACACCTCGAACGACTCTTCGATCAAGTAATGGCGGAGACTGCTGAGCGTCTGCTCGCGATCCCACGGACAACCGTCGGGGGCCAGCAGTCGTTCCATCACTTCGAGTACGTCGGCAAAACGATCACCGCGTGGCGGTTCCGTCGCAGCAGCACGATGATCAGCAGAATGTTCCGTCGAAAGGGTAGGGGAGGGCGCAGCCATGGGATACCTCGCTGGGCCATTGTCTAGCTCAGCCAGTCCCCACTTGTCACGAGCTTGGTCAGTTGGGTCCGCTCGACGGGCTCACCGCAGGCGGCAGCGGCAAGTTATCGGGCATAGCGTCCGTGGCCTGCGGCGCGGGACCAGCGGCCGGTGGGTAGCGAAGATCCTGACAGTTTGCCCCCAGGCTCCCGACGGCATCGTTGTAATGGTTCATTGCGTCAAGTGCATGGCCATTGGCCTGGTTTTTTTCCCGCCATGCCAGCGCCGAAAGAGTCAGTCCAACTGCGCCCGCCGCCAGCCCACCGCCCAGCCAGCTCCATTGATGTTGGGTATCGGCCAAGCCCGCCAGACTTCCAAGCGAGGCCAAAGACAGCGTGACCCCAATGACCGAGAGCGCAATCGCCGCGCCACCGTGACTCTGCGCGGAGCGGGCATGCTGGTGAGCCTCTGGAACGCAGGCAACGAAGCGATCGAGTCCACGATACGAAAGAGCCCGGGCCACAGTCTGCCCTTGGGCCTGCATGACGAAACCACCGTCATAGCGCAGGAGCAGTTCGCCACGTGCCGCCAGTTGCGGCTGATATTGCGTCGTCGCGCAGCCCGTAGACGCTAGCGTTGCCAATGCTGCACAGACCGCCGAGTTGCGAAGCCATCGAGGACTCATGAAGCACCTCCGGCCTCTGGAGCGAACGCGGGGTCGCACGGTGAATTGCCGTTCCGCAGCATGTCATTATAGGCGTTCACGGCATCGATCGCCTGCGACGCTTGGCGCTCGCTCTCTGGTCGTACGGTGGCCAGCGTGATCGAGATGACCGGCATGACCACAATCGCGACCACTGCTAGCACCACGAAGGCCTTACCAGCATCGCCGCCACCACTCCCGCCTCCGATGCTGCTGCCACCAAAACTTCGTCCGCCTCCGGAGCCGAGGCGCACGCCACCAGCGACTGGAGGCGCGATCCGGGGCGGTGGAAAACCAGGTCGACCCAGCCCAGGAATGAACAGCGGCGGCCTCGGGAAATGAGGCGCAATACCTGGCTGAATGACGATGATGTTGGGTCCGTAATAGCGTGGCACGTATTCGCCGCGATAGCTGGAGACCAGTTGATACGGTTCAGCGGAAGGTAGCGTCGGTAACTGAACGAAGCTGCGGTCGACCGGAATCCGCTCATGCCCAGTCAGGTGACGAATGGCAGCTTGGCACTCAGTGCTTAGGCCTCCGCCAGCGAGGGTTGCGGTCGCTTCGCTGTCTTGGCTGTTCCAAACCACTCGGGCTCGGCCATCGATGGGAGGCACGTAACCAGAGGTGTAACCGCAGCCGCCGCTACCGATGGTCGCCATGGCGAAGAGTCCCAAGCTCGCGACCTGGCATTCGGCACGCCAATCGCGCAACCCGTCACCGCGCAGTCGAGTCATTTGTCCACGGTAGCTCCGAGGATGCAGACAGGTCAAGCGCCGATAATGTATATTATGTCAACTAAACGTAACATCCTGAATCCAGGACGCGACCCGCATTGGTCTAGCCGATTCCGATTCACCTGCCCGGGTTCGGTCTTCGGTCTTTGACAGCGGATCTCCTGGCAACCGATACTGACAAGGTGGCTCAGTTGCGCGGGATTGAGACGGCGTTGGTGGCGACGTCTGCCTTTGTGATGGCTTGTAACCCGTCATCCAGTAGTTCCGTGACGCCGAGACCGTTGGATTCAACCCCAAGATCGGGATCGGCCGTTCTCCATGAACCGAGCAACGACGCCGCTTGTGACGGTCCATCGTATCTGCCGCCGCCACCTGTGCCGTCGCGCTCGCCAGAGTATATCGAGGCTCAGTTTCTCGATACCTATCGGATGTTCGTGCCGCGAGACTTCACCAACCAAGAAAAGGATGTTCGGTGGTCGCGCTACTACCAAGGTCGCTGGGTTCGTTGGTCGGGCCAGTTGCGCTTTGTCACCGCCGACGCCTTTCTCTTTCATCACTTGGGAGCAACGAGCAGTTATGAGGTCTCGCTGGTGGTCACCGAGCCCGAACGCAGCCGACTCCGTCAGCAACTACAGCTCGGTCGTTTCTATAACTATGTGGGTCGATTGCTGCGCTGTGATGCAACGTTCCGCGTGATTGTGCTCGAACAAGGCACGGTGTTGGCCGCAAACGACGTAGGCGTCCCCGGGACGCTGGCGACGCTACCGTGGACCCGAGAACTCCCGCCGCTACCTGGCCTGATTCAGCCCCAGCCGCCCTAGCCTACCTGTCGGCTCCATGCCACCAAGCAAAGCCGCTAAATGCAAAGCACGCCACACGCAAAAAGCCTTCTCTAACGCGTAGATCCTTGATAGTCTGATCGCAAAGCCATTAGTAGCTTGCCCGCGATGCCGGGGGGCATGGTTTGGGACGTTGGCGATGTCGCGTGACCTATCAGGGAAGACGCTCGGGGGGTATCGGTTTGGCGAGGTTCTGGCTCGCGGTGCGCAGAGTACCGTCTATGCCGCAAACCAGGGCGAGTCGGATCAACCCGTCGCTGTGAAGGTATTTTTGAGCGAGCTGCCGAAAGACAAAGCGGCACGGATCATCGGCGACGTTCAGAAGGCGACCGCGCTGGGGCACAAGAACCTGGTGCCCGTCACTGAAGTCGGCAGCCTAGAGGTCAAGGGGAAGCGACATCTCTTTATCGCGATGCCGCGTCTACACGGTGAATCGCTGAAGAGTCGACTCCAAAGTCAGCCGGGACGCTCGCTGCCGCTGCACGTGGCGCTACAGATTGCGAGTGCCGTTGGTGGTGCGCTGCAGGCAGTTCACGGGGCCGGATTGGTCCATCGCGGCGTCAATCCTGGGGCGGTCTTTTTGTCGCCGCCCACCGATGAGGAACGCCAAAACGATCTGGAAGCGGAAGATCACGTCTATCTGCTCGACCTGGGGGCCTCGGCTTTCTTCGAAGGGATCGGCAATAACGGCAATGGCAAACGTGGCAAGCAAGACGACATTCGGGGGCTAGCGGCGTTGGTCTCGGAGTTGCTCGGCGGCGTCCCTAGTTTGCCAGCGCAAGGAAGTGCGGCGCTCCTCCCGCTCCATTATCGAAATCGTAAGATTCCGGCGCGCTTCGACGCAGTGTTGCGATCGGTACTATCGGACAAGCTAGGCGCGGACAAGCAAGACCCGTTCTCGTCAGTGGCCGAGCTAGTGGCCGCGCTCCTGGGCGAGCCAAGCAACGTTCCGACGCTGGCCGCTTGGTCGATTGACGGTCGGAGCGAACCAACCAAGACTCGCGGCAAAAG
>CALLYL010000145.1 GCA_937859535.1 uncultured Myxococcales bacterium | reverse complement strand
TGCCGAACAACTCCAAGTGGCTCGGCGTCAAGCTGGGGATTTTGGCAGGAGGTGCGATCGGCAACATGCTCGACAGAGCGATGTACAGCCGGGACACCGACTTCATCTTATCGAAGGTCACCACGGCCTCTCAGACTTACGAGTGGCCGACCTTCAACATCGCCGATGCGGCGCTGGTGATCGGGGTCGGGATGATCCTCATCGATCGCCCCCGCGACCCGCTGCCGCCTGAAGGTGCGCAACCATCCGATAACAGCGCAACGGCCGGCGCTTCCGCCGCCGAAAAGCCTGCCTCGGCATAAGCCCCCACCGTGAAACCACTCCTTTGGAAGTTTGTCCTACCGCTCATCGGGGACGTCACGTTCCCGGCCTACTTCACGTTTCTGACGCTTGGCCTCTTGTTCGCCGCCATCTTGACGGTGCGTGAGGCCAAGAAGCTCGACCTCGACACCGACGACATCATCGACATCAACCTGTACATGACCATCTTTGGGGTCATCGGGTCGCGCATCCTGCACGTCTTTGTCGATGGACACCTGCAGGACTACGTCAACCTGTGCATCGATCCGCTGAAGGTTCCAGCCATCGACGCCTTGGTCTCGCACTGCAACGTCGCCAAGGAGTGTGGCTATGACTACCTGTGCGACACGGCGCGACATGTCTGCTATCCACCACGTGACTGTTTCGCCTGGGCCAAGCTGTGGCGAGGTGGGCTGGTCTATTACGGAGGCCTCATCATGGCCACCGCCTACGCCGTCTACTTCACCCACAAGGCCAAGATTCGCTTCCTGCGCGTTGCGGACTTGGCCGCTCCAGCCATCCTGCTCGGCCTGTTCTTCGGTCGACTGGGCTGCTACTTAAATGGCTGCTGCTACGGCAAAGTGACCCACTCGCTGTTTGGGGTGCGCTTTCCACTCGGCAGCTCGCCGTGGCGGGCCCAATACGAAGCGCACCAGATCATGGTCGGTCAGCAAATGCTCCCGGTCCATCCCACGCAGCTCTATGAGTCGCTCGGCTGCCTGCTGCTGTTTGCCGTGACCTACTTTTGGGTGCGTCCGCGCAAGAAACAGGAAGGATTCATCGCCGGAGCCTGCCTGCTGCTCTACGCAGTCCTGCGCATCGTCGTCGAGATTTGGCGTGATGATGAACGCGGCGTGCTGTTCGGGTTCTTGTCGACGAGTCAGATCATCTCGATCGGCGGGATCGCCCTGGCGCTGTGGCTGATGTTCCGCAAAGATCCCTACGCCCTGGCCGCCGCCCCATCCCCGGCATCGACGACGTAACCCAGCGGCTTGGTGCTGCATGCCCAGAAGCGCACCGCTGACGGGTCAATGGCGAGGATGCGCTCGGTCGGCTCTGGCGGCAGCAGAACATGCGTCTCTTCGCTGACGACCTGCATCTGACCCTTTTTCACCTGGCTGACAAGCTGCTGGATCAAGCTGCGCGGCTTACGCGCTTGCTGCCTCGGCTTTTCCGCCAGCTCGGCGATCTCCTCGGCGGGCAAGCGCTCGATGATCGCCAGCGCACCCAGACAGAGCTGATCGCACAGCGCATCGGGCAGCCACAGATAGCCAACCCGTCCTGAGCGCTGCACAAAGTAGAACCGCCGCTGTCCCGGCCGATTGACCCGCACCGCCCAGCGATCACAGATGTTGCGAACACGGTTGGCTGCTTCGTGCTCGGCCCGCTCGGCTGCTTTCGCTAGGTCGGCCTGGCGCTTCGCCTCAGCTTGCTGCGCCTGTTTTTCGGCGAACAGACGCTGCCGCTCGGCTTCTTCCGCCGCCAGCTTGTCAGCCCCAAGCTGCTTCTTTTCGCGACGGTCCTGGGTGTCAGCCACGACCTTCTGCTTTTTATCAACGAGACCGGCTTTGAGCAGCTTGTCCCGCAGGTTCTGGATCGCCATGTGCCCATTTTGGCATCACCGCGCCAGCCGACAAGTGGCTACCTACATCCGTATCGGTAGAGATCGCTCCCGGAGCTGGTGGGCCAACCGGGTGGCCATCGCCATCACCGTCACCTGCGGATTGACCCCCAGGCTGGTGGGCAAAATGCTCGAATCGACCACGAACAGCTCCCGCAGACCGAACACCTGGCCGCGCTGATCGACCACGGCATCATCGGCCGACAAACCCATCCGCGCCGAGCCGAGCGGATGCTGCG
The DNA here is from genome assembly GCA_937859535.1 of uncultured Myxococcales bacterium. Taxonomy (GTDB): domain Bacteria; phylum Myxococcota_A; class Polyangia; order Palsa-1104; family JAEUJZ01; genus JAEUKA01. The sequence continues at coordinate 6,888 of CALLYL010000145.1, read as the reverse complement.
ACGCACACTCAAAGCGCTGGCTAGGAATCTTGTCTAGGTCGACCCGCCGCAGCTCATCGGCGGTAAGCCCACTCTCTGGGAAACCCGGCGGTCCACCCAGGATCGGCAGAAACACCTCACGGGCCCCAGCCGCAAAGAACGTCTCGGCCAGGATCCGCAGCATGCGGCTGACCGCTTGCCGGTCCCGCTGTGACATCCGATACGTCACCACCGGCTCGGTCTTACCAAGCAGGAAGCCAAGCGGTGACCGACGTGACAGCACCCGTCCGCCCGGATCATCGTGAATCATGCCGCCGAACACCGCCAGGTACGGGGCCATCTCGGCTCGTCGTTTGTGGCTGTTCCCAATCCCTGGCAGGGTCGCCGCCAGCACGCCGGTCGGCACAAACACGCTCATCAGGGTGATCCGCTCATCGATAAACGCCTCGGAGTGGGCGCTTTGGAGCGCACCACGCCAGCCGTACACCGGCTCATCGAAGCGCGCCATCACCCGCATGCTCGGATGAAGCGTCAATCCCTCACCAACGGCCGATAGCCGCTCAGCGATGCCGGAGTCTTGTAGCAGTCGTGGGGTATGCATGCCCCCGCAGGCCAGCACCACCCGCCTTGCCCGTACCACAAACCGCCGTCCCGGCTTGCCTTCGCTATCCAGCAGTCGCCCAGACACCCCAGTCGCTTGGTCGCCATGGAGCAGGATCTTCTCGACCAACGCATCGGAAAAGACCTCGGCCCCGGCAGCCCGCGCCCGCGGCAAATACGTCAAATCGACGCTCCACTTGGCTCCGTGTGGACAACCAAAGTTGCATCGTGAGCAGCCGTCACAGTCCTTGGTATTGCGATGGTTGGGCGCTAGTGAGTACCCCAGCCGCTCCGCCCCTTGGCCATACAGCACCGTCGAACGCGAGCGCATGTGCTCGGGCACCAGCTCGATGTGGCAACGCCGCTCGACCTCTTCGAAATACGGGGTCATCAGCTCCGGGGACAATCCCGACAGACCCAGCTCGCTCACCCATTCATTGAGGATGTGGTCGGGGGTCCGAAAGCACACGCCGCCGGTCATGACCGATGAGCCGCCCACGCAACGACCGACCATCAAATTGATCGCGGGGGTATCGCCCATTGGCACCGTGAACGACATCCCCGATTCCCGCCAGCCCTTGCGCATCGTCTCCGAGGGCCGCATCCGCGCCAGCTCTGCCGGGGCCAAGTGCGGACCTTCCTCCAAGATGACCACCTTCTGCCCAGCCTCCGCCAGCTCGGCCGCCACCACCGCGCCACTCGCGCCCGAGCCGACGATCACCACGTCGGTGTCTAACTCCAGCGGCCTGCGCACCTCACCGAGCGTCCGTCCCTCGATCAAGCTCATGACACACCTTCCACCAGCACGGGGAGCGACTTGCGCACGCCCGGAACGCACGGCGGGTCCGCCCCCACCTGCACCGCCGCCTCGGGTTGCTCGTAATACAGAATGCACAGCACTGCCTTCACAGCCAGCACCAAGGCCGCACCGGTCGGGTGTCGCTCCATCGCTTCGAGCGCCGCCACCCGAGTGGGCAATGGCAAGCTCCACAGCCCCGGCCCACGACGAACAAACAGCGGCGCGACCCACATCATCACAAATAGACAGAGCTGAAACAGCCGACGCGTCTTCTGCGTCGTCGCGGCCAGCAGCGCAGCGGCGTCTTCGACCACCCTCGTGATCCGCTCAGGCGGCGGTGGCCCACTTTCTGTCGAAAACAGCGTCTCGGAAAAGACCCGCAGGGCTCGCTCGGTCCGAACCAGCTTGGACGATGGCATGGGCAGCAGCATGCCCAATGCACAACCCCCAAGGCAAGCCTCACCGTCGATCCGGAAAAATACGCACACGAAGTAACAAATTTCCAAGGGGTTGCCACGCGCCATAGTGGGATCGTAGGTTCCCAGCCATGCGTACCGTTCGCTCGCTGTTTTCTGTCTCTGGTTCTTCCCTGCTGGCGTGGGGATTGTTGGTCAGCGTGACCTCAGGCTGTGGCAAGGGCGATGATGGACCCAAGCTCAACTGCCCGAACGGCATGCGCACGATCTGGCTCGACGCGCTAAACAACGTCGGTGAGTGCGAAGTCATCACCCCGCTGGGCGATGGCCGAGCCCCGCGCAGTGGACTCGAGCAAGCCTACCCAGCCATGAATCGCCCCCCCGGTGCCCTGACCACCCCCGAGCGCATCGAGCTAGGCCGCCTGCTCTACTTTGACCCGATCCTGTCGGGTGACAACAGCGTGGCCTGCGCCTCGTGCCACCACCCCGCCAATGGCTTTACCGACAACCGCGCCGTATCAACCGGCATTCGCGGCCAAAAGGGCGGACGCAGCGCACCGACCGTGTGGAACGCGGCTTGGAGCGGGGAGCAGTTCTGGGATGGCCGTGCCAAGACCCTCGAAGACCAAGCCAAGGGTCCAATCCAAAACCCGATCGAGATGGACCAAAACCCGGCCCTGCTGCTCACCGAGCTGAAAGCGATTCCCGAGTACAGCCGTCGCTTCGACGAGGCCTTCAGAGGCTCTGGTGGTTCGGCCGTCACCCTCGACAACATCGCCAGCGCCATCGCTGCATTCGAGCGCACCATCGCCAGCGTCAACTCCCCCTTTGACCGCTATGCCGCCGGGGATCGCAGCGCCATGAATGAGTCCGCCGTCCGTGGCCTCAACCTGTTCCGCTCGGTCAGCACCCGCTGCTTCGAGTGCCACGAGCTGCCGACCTTCGCGATGAAAGAGTACAAAGTTCTCGGCGTTCCGTCGCTTGGAGACCCAACCAAAGTCGACGACGATCGCGGTCGAGCGGCAATCTCTCCAGGTGCCTCGGTCGAGCGGGCCTTCCGTGTCCCGACGCTGCGCAACGTCGCCAAGACCGCACCGTATATGCACAACGGCTCGCTCAAAACGCTCGATGAAGTGCTCGAGTTCTACGCCAAAGGCGGTGGGCTGGGACGCGGTTACAAGCTTGACAACGTCGACGACAAGATTCGCAAGTTCGACCTGACGCCCGATGAAAAGGCGGACCTGACTGCATTCCTGGAAGCGCTGACCGACGAATCCATGCTGCCCGAGGTGCCCAAGCAGGTGCCCTCCGGTCTACCGGTGCCCAAGGGTCCGCTGTAGCCTGCGTCGCCCACTGACAAGCAGCACCCCGAACCCGCAATCCCACGCAATCCACTGACGAGAGGTAACGATGTCCACCACAAGCCGCCGCCTACTTTGTTTCGCTGTACTGGGCCTTTCGGGTCTGTCCGGCTGTGCTCAAAAGAACCTGTACGACTGCTATATGGGCGCGCCGGATGCGGCTGAGCGTCGCGACTGCATCGCCAACGGCCAGGCCGACGTCACCGTCGAGCCCGGACAGTCGATCAATCAGGCCATGTTTGACATGCCCGCCGATGCGACCCGCTGGGTGGTCAAGGTTCGACCAGGAACCTACAGAGAGACGATTGCCATCGACCGCTCGGGGGTCATGCTGGTCGGCGTGACCTCCGCTGACCGCCCAGAGGAGCGCGTGGTCATTGATGGAGCCCTCGACGGCGGCAAGGTCCGCAAAGACGCAGTCATTGTGAGCGGCTCACGCTTCGTGATGGACGGCATCACCGTCAAGAACTACAGCGGCAACGGCGTCACCACCAGCAAGAGCCTCGGCGTCACCCTACGCAACCTGGTGGCCGACAACACCGGCAACTACGGTGTGTACCCGGTCGAGTCTGAAGACATCCTCATCGAAGACTGCGTGACCACCGGCATCAAGGACGCGGGCATCTACGTCGGTCAGAGCCGCCGTGCCACCGTCCGGGGCAACCGCGTCTACGGCAACGTCGCTGGCATCGAGATCGAAAACACCGTCACCGCGCTGGTCGAAAACAACGACGTCCATGACAACACCGCCGGAATCATGGCGTTTGTGCTGCCGATGAGCCCGAGCAAAGAGGGCCGCGACTGCACCATCCGCAACAACAAGACCTATCGCAACAACCTCAAGAACTTCGCCGACCCGAACGCCTTTGTCGCCAAGCTGCCCTTCGGCATTGGCATCGGTGTCATGGGTGCTGACAACACCGTGGTCGAGAAAAACGAGATCACCGACAACGGGTCCGTCGGCGTCGCGATCATCGGCTTGTCACTGTTCTTCCCCGATCCAACCAAGCTCGATGTCGAGCCGAACACCGACCGCGCCCGCGTCACGAGCAACACCTACCGAGGCAACGGCAAAGCGCCCGATCCCGCGTATGTAAACGCTTCGCCGCCGGTCAAGCTCACCGGGGCGGACATCATGTGGGACAGCACCGGCCAGGGCAACTGCGTCGACGAACCCCAAGGCGGAGAGCTAAAGACCGACGGAGCCGCCGCCGCCCTCCCGAGGTGTAAGTAAACCGTAGGAGAGGGGACGCGGCAGCGCTTCGCTTAGCGGTTGAAGGTGAAGCGGTAGTTTCGGCCAAACTTGGAGTCCCAGCTTCCGTCATCGGCGACGAAGGCGACCTCGACATCCCAGTTGTTGGCAGAACCGAAGCTGTCGCGGGCGTAAAAGAACAGGGCACGCTCGGCGTCCGGTGCAGGCGTGGAATACCACGTAAGACCCCCACCGGGCCGGGCCGGCAGCGGGCACAGACGACCCGGAGGGGCGGGCGTCCAGCTCGGGTTGAGGCTGTCGGCAATCGAGCAGATGTACTCTTCCTGGGGGTCGCCCAGCTTGACCGACTCGGTGTAGCTGGCGTTCTGCATACGGAACGTGCCATCCCGACCATTGAGCTTCACGTACGCCGAGATCCGTCCCCACTGCGTCGTAAGAAGCGTGCCGCGATAGCGAACGACGAGCTGCGGCATGCCGTAGCGCTGATTGAGCGCGCAGACCTCGACCTCACCATCGCTTTGGCAGGCCGTTTCGATGACGTAGCTGGGAGGATAAAAGCTGGCGCTGGCAGCCCCATCACATAGCGATGCGGCGACAAACATGGACCCAGCAAGGAAACGAACGGCACAGGTGTTCATGAAGTTTCTCCGGGCGGCGATTATTGACCGGGACGGCGTTTTTGCAATGGCGTTGTAGCGCGCTAGAATACCGCAATGAAACCGACGATCTCGACGCTGGCGCTCGTGCTTGGGCTGACCTATGCGGGCAGCGTACGCGCCGACTACTCCCCAGAGTACGAGCTGGGCGTTTTCGGCGGCGGGCACCTGTGGAACCCAGACAGCGGGGTCGGGCGAACCAGCAGTGCCGAGGACAACCAGGTCGCGCACAGCGGACTGTTCGGGATTCGGGTTGGGATCGGGCTTCATCCACGCTTTATGCTCGAAACCGAGCTGGGACTGTCGCCCTCCAGCACCAAGGGGGACAAGCCCGCGCAGCTTCTCGGCATCGGCTACCGTTTGCATGGTCTCATCCATCTGTTGACGGGTCGGATTCGTCCGTACGTACTCATTGGCATCGGCGGTTTTACGACCTCCTCCTCCGATGTCGCGGTGTTTGTGCAGGACACGACCTACAGCGTCGCGGCGGGTGGTGGTCTGAAGGTCGACCTTGGAAAACAGTGGGGGCTACGGCTCGATGGCAAGGCGCTCCTTCACAAGGGACTGAGCGATGGTCCCGTGCTGGTCCCAGACGGCGAAGTGTCGCTCGGCATCTTCGGTCGCTTCGGGGCGGTCAAGCAGGCAGCCCCACCGACCGTCTCTGATCGCGACCACGATGGCATCACCGATGCCGCAGACCTGTGTCCCGATGTGGCAGGCCCACCCATTCACCGGGGTTGCCCGGAGGCTGCCGGTACCCCACCGCCGCCGCCGCCGATTCCACCGGAGCAGACCGCCTCGCCACCGCTGCCGCCTCTTCCAGCGCCTCCGCCGAACCCGTAGCATCCAAAGGTCATGACCACTACCTTCCATGATCGCTCAGGGCAGCCGCTGACTCTGGTGCTCTATATGTACGAAACCTGCCCGTACTGTCTGCGGGTGATGGCGTCGCTTCGCTCGCTCGGACTCGACGTACCGATGCGGAACATCCGCAAAGATCCTACGGCACTCTCCGAGCTACTCAAGGTCGGCGGTAGCAAGCAAGTGCCCTGTCTGTTTGTGAACGGCAAGCCGCTCTACGAGTCAGCGGACATCATCCGCTACCTCGAAACCCAGGTCGCTCGCTAGCGGCTGCAACTAGACTTCTGCCAGCAAGCAGCGGCTCTTGTCGCGAACCGATTCCAGCATCGGCAACACCGCGAGCCGGATGTCGCTCCACAGCAGCGGGTCGAGTCCTTCGCTGCTCGGCAATGAACTGGGTGCCAGTGCGACAGAAGCAGCCTCGGCGGCCAGTCGACCCTCCACCAGCAGGAGCAGCCCTTCGCCGCTCGCGTCCAGCGTCGCGGTGTGCAGCTCTTTCGGATACGGCGACTCGGCGCTCTCGGTCGGTGCCAAGATCGCGAGCAGCGGTCGCCACGCCACATCCGGCACATCAAACAGCACCGAGTCGGCCAGCTCCTCGCACAGGGCATCAAACAGAGCAAACGCCCGCTCTGGCTGAAGCCGCTGCGAGTTTTTGCCAAGTGGATGACGCGGATCCAAATCCAGGGTCGCCAGCATCGCCCCAAGCCGACTGCCGCGACTCATGGTGCGCAGCTCATCGACTGGCTTTTGGTTCCAGTTGTTTTCGACCCCCCGCAGATCCACACAAAGAAACGAACGCAGCGCCCCAGGCAGCCCACTCCTCGATAGAGGCCGCTGGGGACGGTTCTTGCGACGGGCTGACACAGGGCGCATCGCCCCCATCGTATCACGTCGAAAGCTCGTACTTCCGCACGGCTAGCATGACGTGGATCGCGGCAATCGCCACCGCCGGAATCGCAATGCTGGCCCCGGTAATGATCAGCCACAGCGAATTCCAGCC
>CALLYL010000144.1 GCA_937859535.1 uncultured Myxococcales bacterium | reverse complement strand
ATTTCATCGATTCCCACTTGCAAAAGTACGGCATCAATCGGCCTCTGTCGTCGTCGGCGAAGCAGTTGCAGGAAGGCTCGCCACTCATCGCGATCTTCATCGCGGACAGCGTACCGACCGGCGGTATCGAGAAACACCGCGTCACTTGCGAGCCACCAGGTGCAGTTGCGGGTTCCTCCGATTCCTTGCAGACGTCTTCCCAGGCTGACAAAGCGCAGGCCGGAACGTTCGAGAGCGGTGCTCTTGCCGACTCCTGAAGGACCGAGGATCATGATCCAAGGGAGGGCGGCAGCACCGCCGAGCTGACCTCGTTCGCGACAAACTTGGTTGAGCTGAACGAATGCGCTCTTGAACTCCTCAGAAAATGCCTTGAAGTCGCGCAGTGCATCTGGACCTTGCAGTGACGCCTGTTTTTTCGCTTGTGCCGCCATGTCTCCCGTGAGACGGCGTTCGAGCAGGTACTGACGCAACCAGTATCCGACGAGCAGCACGGTGAGCGGAGTACCGACGAGTAGCTCGATGATCCAGCGCTGATCCTCGGCAATGCGCAGAAGTGGACACACCACATGCAGCGCGAGTAGCAGCAGGAGTAGCGTTGCTGTGGACCAAACGATCGGACGAGCGAGGAAGGCAAAGAGCTTGCGCATCGGTTACTCCTTGGTCTTCGCTGGATCGAGCTTGCGGAGCGTTTCCGTGGTAGAGCTGGCGTTCCAGTACAGCGTTCCGGTCAGCAGAACTCCCACCGCGAGCACGAGCGCGGCCGCCAATCCCATCACCCATGGTGCAGTAAACAGCGGTGGTGCAGGAGGTGGTGCCACCAGCTCGTTGTTGTGTGGACACAGTGGTGGTCTGGGCAGTCTGTGGAGCAGCTCTGTACGCAGAGCATCCCGCAGTACCCGCAAATCCTCCAACTGCGATTCCTCTCGGTAGCGGCCCTCGAAACCCCACGCCAAACAGCGTGCATAGATTTCCAGAAGTGGTAGCGGAGTATCGGGACGCTGTCGTAGTTGTTCCAGCCGATCGAAAAAGTCGCGTCCCAAGTTGGAGTGTTGATAGTGCTCATACTGAAGGAGTCGCGCCATCCACTGTTCTGCGCAGTCTCGTGCTGTGGACAGTTGTGCGGATTCATCGAGCAGCGCAATCACCGCCAGCTCGGCCTGGTCCACGAGGCTGTCTTCGACATCGGCACGCAACAGGGCTCGTCTCTGTTCGCGCAAAGTACGCTCTGCGAAGGCCCGAACATCGAGTGTGCGCGCACCGGGAACTTCACCGCTGCGGAGTCGTGTGGCCAGCCAAAACAGCTCCAGATAGGATGTGCGTAGCGCTTGCTCAGCTTCGGCATGAAGCGTCATGCGGCGGCTCCTTCGGCATCATGCAGCGCCACCAATTCGAGATGAAGACCATCCGGGGCGCGGGGTACAAACACTCCGATCTGCCCTGAGCGTCGAATCTCTTGCCATAGCGGACCTTCCGCTTTGATCGCGAAGTACACCGCATCCTTTCGGACGGGGACCGGCGATGGTGGACGCGCCACCGGAACCAGGGTGAGTCCGGGATTGGCGGTACGAGCCAAGCTCTCTACGCGGCTACTATCGGCCATCTTGCAGGCACTCGGGAGTCTTTCAAATTCTGCACGGGGTAAATCTCCCGTCGCTACCAGATAGATATGGGCAGCTTCGAGGAGTTTTTGATCACTGACATGACCGTCCCAAGCGTTGCGGTTTTGTTTGAGTGGAATCAGCGTGTAGCGCTCGCGCACAATCACACCCAGAAGGGCGTAGAGTTGGGCAATCAGCGTCGAAAAGCACTCGCCGATTGTCTCGTGAAAATAGGGCGCTGCGTCGCGTGAGGCACTCGGTTGAAACACGAGCAAGCTGCCGAACAATCCGAGAAGCTCGGAATAGAGTCGCTCTGGATGGACGTTTGGTACCGTCAACAAATGGCGCAGCTTGGGAATGTGGCTATTTAGCGTATGTAGCAGCCAAAAATTGAGCAGATCGGACGCTTGAAACTCGAGCGCTTCGCCACGAAGCCGTCGCTGTGCGCTTAGGCCTTCGGCGCGTGCGTTCATCCGGGAGAGCAGCTCTGAAACCTTGCGAACAAGCTGTGGTGCGGCCGTGATCACCGGACAGGGGGGAACATAATCGCGGCGGAGACTCCATACACCCGCGTCGGTCCGTTCGATCTCGGCGATTTTCAGATACACCAGTCCGTCCTTTCCTTCTCGTTCTGCGGAGAGGCGGACGTTCTTGATGGCGATCTCGATGCTCTGCACTTGATCAGGATTGCAGTCATCCGCGACGTCTTGCTCGCGTTCGATGAAGCGCGCATCCTGACGGTCACTGCTCGTGCTGACGAGTGGCACTTGCGCACGCCGGGCCGGAATCGTGAGGAATACCTCCACGGTCCGTGTCGTCGCTCCACCTGGGAGTGGGAGCGCGGGGGGCGGTACGTCGAGCTGCGGCGCATCAAACGTAGTGCCGTCGGGCCAGATTGCTCGACAGGAAAGCAGCTCGATCCGTCCTTCGCCAATCGCCTGTTCGTTGATGCTCAGTTCGAGCACCCCAAAGCCAAGCGGCTGCGATCCGAGCACGAGCTTTTGGAGCGCCGTTTCCATATGCCGCTCGGCTTGCTGGAAGTGTTGCGGCAAAAGGAACATGCCGTCTTTCCAGGACACCTTGCTCGACTGGCTCATGGGCACTGCGCCTCCGTGCTGTGATCGGTGCAGCGATTGTCCAGACAGATGTCATAACCCCGGATATGAAGGGTTGGAAATCGCCAAGCACCTTTGACTGTTCCGACGGGAATCAGGCGGACCGAGTTGCGACTATGACCTCTGCCGATCGCCACCGCCAGCACGTACTTGGTGTCCGCACCAATTTCCCATGTACCGAGGTCGCGTGGCTCGTTTGCCGAGACCTTGAACGGAAACTGGCGCAGCTCTTTGTTCGCCGTTTCCACGACCACACCCTTGAGGACTTCCTGTTCTTTGCCCTGTGCGATAAGCCCGATGTCGAGTTTGCAGGGATCGACCGCTTCCTTGAGTTGGTAGAGTTTGACCTCCAGGATTCGCGACTCGTTGATTCCGCCGGTGCAGTCGCCCGCTGGCGGGTTGATGCAGTCGGATGGCTTGACTTCCAGGTTCACCAGAAAGGAACAGCCTTCGCCACACAGCACAAGGGCGCACGCGCCGATGAAACGAGCGAACTTCTGACGTATCTTCGCCATGTCTCTCCGTGCTTTCCGCGTTTTGGTTCCGCGCAAGCGAGCGGACCATAGCACAGCGCAAGCGATTGCGAGTCCGTTCGCGCAATTCATGCTATGAAACGGCCATGCTCGGTTTCCTGGGATGGCGGTGGCGGCACTGGGTGAATCGTGTTTCCGGCTCGGCGGCTGTCGCACTGGTGTTCGTCGCCCATCCAATCCAGGCGGCAGAGCTGTGCGAGCAACATCCGATTTGTCGCAAGCTGTTCAGTTCGGCACAAAAGCATAGCGCGCAGCTTCAACATACGGAGGCCCAGTCGGAGCTCGAACGAGCCCTTGCGCTCACCCAAGACGGCCACTTGCTGAGCCCGTTATCCGAGTCGCTGCTCGCGCAGAGAAAGACCGATCAAGCCGTTTTTCTGTACACCAATTTCTTGGCCAAGCTGTCCTCCGGTGATCCCAGCCGCGAGCTACTGAGCCGCGAACTGCAAGAACTTCTGCTACGTCCGGAACTGACAGAGTCGACGGCACCACTCCGCGAATCCAACTTCACGTTGCCGGTGGAGCCGGAACGGATGCGACCATGTCCGGTATCTTCCGGCAGAAGGCTGGATGTGCGCATTGCAGGAATCACACTCCTTGGCCTTGGTGCCGTGGGATTGACCACGGGAGGTTTGTTGCTTCCGCAGGCAGTCGATTCCAGTGATCCGACGGATTGTGCAGCCAACGACCCTACTTCTGTTTGCCGCCAGAACACCAAACCAGCAGCGATTGGTACGTTTGTCGTCAGCGGAATTGGTATGTTGAGCGGTGCCGCGTTGCTTGGATGGTCCTTCAAGCGGAGTGGCGCTGTGCCATGCCAAGAGTAGTATCGGTGAGTCTGTTGCCCGTTCGCGATGCATTACATTCGCTCGTCGCGGGCTGCGATGGGCCTTGCTGAGTGTTGGGGGCTCGGCTAGGCTGCGTGCATGGATCGGGAAGCTATCGGCCCATACCGGATTGTCCGGCTCCTCGGGAAAGGAGGGATGGGGATGGTCTTCGAGGCCCTCCATCAAACGATTGGGCGACGGGCTGCAATCAAGATCCTGCACTCCAACTTGGCCAGTGACGGTGAGTATTCGCAGCGTTTTTTGAACGAAGCGGTCGCGGTCAATAGCATCGACCATCCCGGTATCGTTGAGATCTATGATCTGGGCTTACTTCCCGACGGTACTACTTATCTGGTGATGGAGTTTATCGAAGGCGAAACGCTGACGCAGCGCTTGGTTGCTCGCGGTGGCCAGATGTCGCCGCTCGAATCGGTTTGGATTGCTAAAGAAGTGGCCATTGCCGTCGCTGCGGCTCATGCCAAGGGAGTCGTTCATCGCGATCTCAAGCCCGACAACATCATGCTGGCTCGGGATTCCGAATCCCTGCGTGGTGAGCGGGTGAAGCTACTCGACTTCGGAATCGCCAAGTTGACTGGGTTTGCAGCCGGTTCGGCCGCGCAGACGCAAATCGGCGCGGTGATGGGAACGCTGTGGTACATCTCACCGGAGCAGCTTCGCAATACCTCGCAGGTGGATGATCGGGCTGACGTGTTTTCGCTCGGAGCGCTGCTGTATCATCTGCTGTCGTCTCGTCCACCGATTCGCGCTGGGAATGAATATGAGCTGATTGCCCATTACATCACGAACCAGACGATCGAGCCGATTGCCCAGGTGGCACCAACGACTCCACCGACACTCGCGGACTTGGTGACGCGGATGCTAGCGGTCGACGCGGCAGCCCGTCCATCGATGTTTGATGTCGCGGCAGAGTTATCGCGGCTTGAGGTCGAGTTGGAGGGCGAAACCGAGGTCGATCTACGGGCACCTTCCACAATCGTGGCCCGTACTGGTGGTCGTGGGCTGATTCCTGCTGTCGCACCGAGCAGTCAGAGCGGAGCGGGGAATCCGGTGACGCCTCAAGCCTCTGCCTCTACGATGAGTGGTGCGGCCAGTGAATCGGCACTCCCGGCGCGAGCGATTGGGCGAGGTTCTGGACCGCTCCGTTTGGTAGGCATCGTAGCCGCCGTGATAGTTCCTGCCTTGGTGGTTCTGTGGTGGGTGCGCGGTCATCGGGCTGCGCGCCCCTCTGCGGCATCTGTGGTGACCGCTCCGACAGTCGAAACCGTTGCAATCGTGGCACCGGCAGCTTCGGGACCGGCGAGTTCTTTGGTCCCTCCAACTGTGGTGATTGTTCCAGAAGGTGAGACGCCCAAAGGCGCGACGAAAAAATACGAGACCCCCAAACTGGCGGTTTCAAAGTCGGACGCTACGAATCAGCCGCTACCGGTCTCAAATCGAGTGAAGTCGGCTGGTTGCGAAAAAGTGAACATCACCAAGTTCTGTGTGGGTCCAACGCCATCGCCTGCGATTCTTGTTGGCGTGGTTGCTGCTGCTCGTACCGCCGAGATTCGGATCTGTCGGGGTAAGAAGCTGACACTTCAGCGCGTCGGTCAGCAGATGCTGCTTCCGCCCGGGACGGCTCCAAGTGAACGGCTGCGCTTGTTTTCCCAAGAACTGACTGGATTTCTGTATAAGCAAAACACTCCGCTGCCAGATGAGGTGGTGCTTAAGTGTGGAGACTAACTGGAACCCTGCGCCAGATAATAGGGATTTGGTGCGCATCTTATCTGTGCAGTTGCGCACCTGATCCGCGACTGGCAGCGCTAGACCAAGCCCTCGTTGGACTGCGGCATGAGATTCGCGATCTAAAGGATGACAATCGTCGTCTGTGGCGAGGCATGCGCTGTACCAACCCGCAGGTCGCCGACTTTATGGCCGATGCGGCCAAGTGTGAATCGGGACAGTGTCCGCAGAAAAATCTGGAGCGCGTGCTGCTGTTCATGATCGATCAGAAGCATGTCCTCGTCCGGCTCCGTCCGGAACAGGCGGCCAGCGAAATGGCCAATGCACGGGTGTCACAGCTTCGGGAGTTGCTACATCCTGACCAGTTGAGTCCGATATCTCGACTTCTGGTGCTGACCGTGCAGGTCAACATGACCGGCAGCGAAGCGGTGTTATTGCCAGAAAAGCAGGCCTCCAAGTTGGTGAAGTACATTCGGCAAGAGCTGAATTTGGCACCAACGACCGGGATGGTCGGTCCGTTCCTGGTGACCTGCGATCAAAAGTCGCAGTTACTCGAATCCTATGCCCGTCGGATTCCGCAAGACAAGGTGACTCCGGGGGAGCCGAAGTCCAAAGATCCGCAGGTTGTGACGTTTGTGTTTAAGGTGGATTGCTGATGACGCTCAGATCGATGCTCTTGTGTCTACTGCTCGCTGCTGTGCCCTCTGCGGTGCTGGCTGATGGTGCGACTCCTCCCAGCAAGGATGAGACGTACTTGCTCAACCAGATGGTGAGGATTCCTTCGCTGTCGGTCTGGGATTCTCCGACGCAGGAATGGCGCGCTCCGTTGGGGAATGAAGGCGTGCTACCAACGGCCAAGGTGCGCATTTTGCACTTATGGGGGACGTACTGCGTGCCATGCCAAGAGGAGTTTCCAATCCTCAAACAGATGGATCTCCAACTGCGTGCAGACTATAAAGGAGACGTGCAGTTCCTGTTTGTCGCGGACTCCCAGAGCACGGGAGGGGCGATGAAGGACTTTATGGCAGCTCATCATGCTGGGATGCCAGCCGGGCTCCTGTTTCGTGATACTGAGAACAAGCTGGCGTCGGCACTGCTCGCCGCGTTGCCTCAGCAGGGGGTGTCGCAGGGGCGCGCAGAGACTCCTAGTGAGCGGTCCTTATCGCTTCCGGTTACGCTACTGCTCGATGGCGATAACGTGGTGCGGATGGCGGTCGTAGGTTCGCTGGTTCGTCGTCGGGGTGAGGTGGTAAACGGAATTGCTCAGCTACATCGAACGCTGTCCGCGTTGATTCCTACAGGGAAGACCAAGGTGGCGAACAAGAAGGACCGTTCGTTTCAGTAGCTGTTACTCTGAGGTCATGATGTCGAGGCCGCTTCTGATATTGCTTGCATCGCTGGTGTTGCCTGCGTGGTTTCCGGCTTCGTTGCGCGCTGACTCGCCTGCACCGCTGCAGCTCCTCCCGATTTCGCAAGGGGGACTGCCTGACTCCGACGTCACGGCGCAGATCCAACAGCGCTTGGGGCAGATGGGTGAACAGATTCGACTTTTGTCGACGACAAGGGAGTCCTGTTCGGACATCGTTTGTCTTCAGCGGGTTGCGGCTTCACTCGGTGTGAGCAGCGGTCGTTTGGTTGCGGGCGTCCTTGCTGACAGCACACAGCAGCCGGTGGAGCGACGCGGTGTCCTGTGGTGGCTTGACTTCGACAATGGGCGCTTTCTGGAGCGACGTTTTTCTTGTACGGGGTGTGATGTGGGCGAAGCGATGGCTCATCACATGGCGTTGCTTGTCGAGCAGGCACCGCAGGCGGCACCGGAGTCGTGTCCAAGGGTGATTCCTCCGGAGAGCCGGATGGCTCCGAGCGAGCCGGTGCGCAGTGCCTTGGCTCAAGGGGTGTCCTTGGTGATCCGCACGAAGGGCAATGTCAAGGTAGCGATTCCATCGTTTCAGTTTGCGATGCGGCGCTCGCTACTCCAGCTTGGCGTGCCGAGTGTGTTTGTGGAAGGAAGGAGCAAGGGGGGGGACGCCAGTTTTTCGCTCCAGCCGCAGCTTGAGATCGAGTTGTCGAGTGCGGCGCGAAACGCGGACGGGGTGGAAGCGGTTTCGCTGACGTTACAAGGCAGCGGAGAGCCTCGGCATCTGCGTTTCTATTGTCCCAAGGAAAGCTGCCGGAGCAACCTGGCGCAACACGTGGCGATGAACATTGGGATGTTGTTTGATAGCGCGAATCCGCCGGTGCTGATGGCGAATCTCGCGGACTGTCCCGCACTCAAGCCACTGCCGCGAACCGCGTCGCTGCAAGTGCTGCCAACCGAGCTACCGAACCCTTCTGCGCCAAGTGGGAGTTCGCTCCCAGGGAATCCTCCTCCGGTTTGTGCGCTCACCACCAAACAGCTCGGCTTCCGCATCGTTGGCGTCACGCTACTTGGAATCGGTGCCGCAGGTCTGATTACCGGTGGCGTGTTGGCTGGGCAGGATGGCGATCCGGTGGATTCGACGACGTGTTTGTTTGATGGCGGGCAATCGGCTTGTCGGCGGAGCACGCTGCGCAAGGCTGCCGCAGCATTTCTGCTGGGGGGCCTCGGAGGCGTGGGCGGCGGTGTGCTGTTAGGACTCTCTACAGCGAAGGATGGAGCTGCAAAATGTTCAGTCGGCAAGTGATGCGAAGCGTTGTGACACTGGCTTTGTTCGTCGTGCCATTTGCGAATGTGGGCTGTGGCGAAGACCCTGTCTCTGTCTGTCCATCGAGCGATCCATCGTGTGTGCCCGAGGTCGAAATCTTGGAGAGCACGCCGTCGCGACATAGTGCAGCTCTTCTGCTCATTCCCCAAGAGCAGAGCACCAAGCTGAGACTGCGGATCACCAAGCGATACCCGGAACAGAAGCAGTCGTCGTATCC